>CAYGZN010000531.1:0-2425 GCA_964354355.1 uncultured Burkholderiaceae bacterium
GCACGACCCGTGCGGGGCGCGATAGCGCCACGCCTGCGAGCGCGTCGGTGACCAGGTCGAACACAGCGGATCCGCCGGCCGATACGACGACCTCGTCGCCTTCGAACAGGCCGTGCGCGTCGCAGGCCCGCGCCAGCGTCGCCAGCGTCTGCATCCACGCAGCGACCAGCGGCCGGTCGTGGTCGCTGTCGCCGTTGGTGACCACCCCTTCGTAGGCCTCGACCCCGGCGAGCCGCGCGTGCGGCGATTCGCGCACGGCGCGGGCCAGCGCGAGCGCCGCGTCGGCGTCGCGGCATCCCGTGCGTCCGCCCTTCGCGCCGAGCTCGACCAGCAGGTCGAACCGTGCCGTCGCGCCGGCGTCGCGCGCGGCACGCTCGAGCAGCGCCAGCTGATCGGTCGAGTCGACGAGACTCAGGAACGTGGAGGGCGCAAACTGCTCGGCCAGCGCCAGCCAGCGGCGGGCGTCGCCCACGCTGGCCAGCTCGTTGGCCATCAGCACGCGCGGCACGCCGGCTTGCGCGGCGATGCCGCCCTGGTGGACGTTGGCGACCGTGATGCCCCACGCGCCCCCGCGCAGCTGTTCGTCGAAGATCTGCGGCGCCATCGTGGTCTTGCCGTGCGGCGCCAGGCTGACGCCGGTCTCGCGCACGTACCGGCCGATCCAGTCGGCGTTGTGCCGCATCGCCGACTCCCGCAGCAGGGCCACCGGAAACGGCAGGTCGCCTCGCAGCAGCCGCAGGTCCCGGCTGCCGGCGTCGGCCACGCGAAACGGCGCACGCTCCGCGGGAAAACCCTTGAAACTGGCATCGAGCGTTTCGGCGAGCGTCTGTTCGAGCGTGGGCATCGATGGCTCCTGGGTCAGACCGGGTATCCGGCGAACTCCTTGACGACCCTGAGTTCGGTGTGGGAGACGATACGCGCGACGCCCATCGACCGGTCGTTGATCCACGCGTCGGAAATGCTCTGGTAATGGTCCAGGTCGCGGCACGCGAAGCGGACCAGGTAGTCGTACTGACCGCTGACCAGGTAACACGCAAGGACTTCGGAACACTTCGCCGCACGGCGCTCGAACTGCTGCAGCGTCGTCTGGCGCTGGTCGACCAGCGTGACCTCGGTGAAGACCACGACCACGGCGCCCAGCGCAACCCGCCCGATCACTGCGCGGTAGCCCTCGATGCCGTGCTCGCGCTCGAGCCGTCGCACGCGGTCCAGGCACGCGCGCGGCGACAGGCCGATGCGCTCGGCCAGCGCCTGGTTGGTGATCCGGCCGTCGCCCTGGAGCGCCCGCAGGATCCTGAGGTCGGTTGCGTCGAGCGGCTTCATGGCCGAAGTCTACCCTCGGCGTGACGAGCCGGCGACGGGCGCAGTCAGCGCCCGCTGCGCGCGTCCAGTCGCAGCGTCAGGCAGTACGCGGCCCCGCCCGAGCGGTTGAACGAGCCGAGCGGCACCACGTGCACGCGATAGCCCAGCGCGAGCAGGCGGGCCCGCAGCGAATCCGAGCAGTGGCACATCACGACGTCGCGCCCCACGCACACGGAGTTGACACCCAGGTGCATCGCATCCTCGTCATCCGCCTCGATCAGCGCGTCGCCGGCGAGCGCGCGCAGCATCTGCGCGCTGGCGGGCGTGAAGGCCGGCGGATACCAGACGATCTGGCCGCCCGACAGCAGGCACAGGCAGGTGTCGAGGTGATAGAAGCGTGGCGAAGCCAGCTGCAGCGAAACGGTCGGCACGCCGAACGTCGCGCGCACCGCGTCGCGCGCGGCCAGGCTCGAGCGCTGTCCGAAACCCATCCACATCACGTGCCGCAAGGCGTCCCAGATCGCGTCGCCGGCGCCCTCGAAGTACACGCCCGCGGGCGGCTCGTGCACCGAATCGAGGGCGCCTTCGTCGCGAAGTCGATCGAACACGGCCAGGCCGTGGGGTTCCTCACCCTGGCGCTCGGGCGACACAAACCGCGCCCGCAGCGCCTTGCGGTCCAGGACCACGGCACTGTTGGCGGTGAAGACCAGGTCGGGCAGCCCGGCAACGGCCGGCTGCAGTTCGATGCGCGCACCCAGCCGCTCGTAGGTCGCCACGAGACGATTCCACCCGTCGCGGGCCTCGGCGCGCAACGGCTCGGCACGCTGCGCCCAGGCCTGGGGCTCCATCCACGGATTGATCCGGTAGCTGACCTCGAAGTGATCCGGCGGGCTGAGCATCAGCACCGGCCCGGGCGCTGGACGCGCTGCGGGCAAGGCTTCGGCTGCGGTCCAGACAGCGGCTGCCGCGGCGGGCACGGCCACGGTCGCAGACGCCGCCGCGGGCACGGCCACGGGCACGGCCACGAGCACGGCCACGGGCACGGCCACGGGGGCCGCCACCGCGGCCGGCGGCGGGACCTGCTCGGCGATCGCGTCGCGAAGCTGGTCGATGCCCCAGTCCA
>CAYGZN010000532.1:0-2422 GCA_964354355.1 uncultured Burkholderiaceae bacterium
CTCGCGCCGGGCGCGGCCTGGGCGCAGGCGATGTCCGGCGCGTCGGGCGAGTTCGACCAGATGGCCTGGCTGCGGTTCGACGGCGGGCATGCGCTGGACGGCGTGCTCAAGGTGCACGCCCGTTCGGCCGTGCTGCCGCTCGAACTCGGCCCGCTGGCGCTGCGCGACGCGCGCGCCGAGGCGCGCGCCGAGCGTCAGGCCGACGGCGGCTTCGCGCTGACGGTCACCGACCTGTCGGTCGTCGACGCCGGCGGCGTTGCGGTGCGGGCCGACGGCCCCGTGCGGCTGGGGCTCGACCCGCAGGGCCGGCCGCGCTCGGCGACTCTGCGCGTGCGCCCGCTCGAGACCGGCGCCGCGCTGGCGCTGTTGCGGGCGCTGCCGCTGCCGCCCGAACCGGCCCGCCGTCTGCGCGGCGTCGACACCAGCGGGACCGTGGCCGACCTGGACCTGCAGTGGTCCCGCGGGGCCGATGCGGGCAGTCGCTTCGACGTCTCGGCGCGCTTCGACCGGCTGTCGCTGCGCGTGCGCACCGCGTCGGGTGCAGTCCCGGGGTTCACGAACCTGTCGGGCACCGTGCGCGCCACCGAACAGGCGGGCACGCTGTCGCTGCAGGGCCCGCGGTCGTCGCTGACGTTTCCCGGCGTGTTCGCCGAGCCGACGGTGCCGTTCGAGCAGCTCGACGTCGAGGCGAGCTGGAGCGTCGACCGCTCGCGGGGCGAGCGCTGGCTGCAGGTGCAGGTGCCGCGGCTTGCCTTTGCCAATGCCGATGCCGCCGGGTCCGCCAGCGGCCAGTACGGCACCGGCGGCAAGGGGCCCGGCGTGCTGGACCTCACCGGCAGCCTGAGCCGGGCGACCGGCGCGCGGGTCGCGCGCTACCTGCCGCTGCCGATCTCCGAGAGCGTGCGCGACTGGGTTGCCGCGTCGATCCGCGCGGGCACCGCCCGCGACGTGCGGTTCCGTGTCCGCGGCGACCTGCGCGACTTTCCGTTTCGCGACCCCGCCTCGGGCGAGTTCCGCGTCGCCGCGCAGTTGAACGACACGCTGCTGGCGTTCTCGCCGCAGTGGCCGGCGATCGCCAAGGTGCGCGGCGCAATGGTGTTCGAGCGGGCGGGCATGGACATCCAGGCCGAGTCGGCGCAGGTCTACGGCGTGCGGCTGGCCGGCACGCACGCGCGCATCGCCGACTTCGCCCAGCCGGACCTGCTGGTCGACGGCACCGGAACCGGGCCCGCGCAGGACCTGTTGCGGTTTCTGAACGAGAGCCCGCTGGTCAACAACGTCGAGGGCTTCACGCGCGACGCGCGCATCGACGGTGACGCGCGGCTCGCGCTGAAGCTGGAGGTGCCGCTGAAGGACCTGGCCGCGACCCGCGTCGCGGGGTCGGTGACGTTCGGGGGCAACCGCATCGACCTGGACCGGACGCTGCCGGCGTTCTCCGACGTGGCGGGCCGCCTCGAGTTCACCGAGCGCACGCTGGCGCTGCGCGGCATGCGTGCGACGCTGCTGGGCGGGCCGCTGAGCGTGGAGGCGGAGACGACCGGCGAAGGCCTGATGCACATCGACGCGCGCGGCACGATCGACGCGCAGGGCATGCGGCAGATCACGGACAACCCGCTGACGCGTCGGCTCGAGGGCCGCACCGACTACCGCGCGAGCGTCGACGTGAACCGGCGCGCCTCGACGCTGCGGCTCGAGTCCGATCTGGTCGGCCTGTCCAGCAGCCTGCCGGCGCCGTTCGCCAAGCAGGCGGGCGAGCGCTGGCCGCTGCGGGTGACGTCCACGCCGGCCCCGCCGGCGCGCGCCGACGAGCGGCCCGCGGCCGACCGCATCGACGTGCGCCTGCGCGAGAACATCGCGCTGGCGTTCGAGCGCACGCGCGACCCCGATTCGCAGCGGCTGCTGATCCGTCGTGCGGGGTTTGCCGTCGATGCCGAGCCGGTGCTGCGCGACTCGGGGCTGTCGGTGCTGCTGCACGGTGGCGCGATCGACTTCGATGCCTGGCGCCGGGTGCTGTCCGACACGGAGCTGTCCCGACTCGAGGCGACCGCCCGCACGGGCGTCGCGCGGGGCTTCTCGCTGGCGCCCGACTTCGTGTCGGTCGTCGCGCCCGACGTTCGCATCGGCGGGCGCGACCTGCACGACGTCGTGTTCGGCGCGTCGCGCTCGGAGGGGTTCTGGCGCGCCAACATCAGTGCGCACGAGATCAACGGCTACTTCTACTGGCTCGACGCCGCGCCGGGCCAGCAGATCGGCACACTGACCGCGCGCTTCACGCGGCTCGTGCTGCCGCGCTCGCGCGAGGGCGAACTCGAGTCGGCGCTGTCCGCATCGCCGGACCTGCTGCCAGCGCTGGACGTCACCGCGGAGGACTTCGTGCTCGGGGATCACAGCCTGGGCAGCCTGAGCGTGCGCGCGACCAACG
>CAYGZN010000533.1:0-1603 GCA_964354355.1 uncultured Burkholderiaceae bacterium
TGCCGCGCGAACGACGGCCCGATGATACGGCCGATTGCCGCGTCGTTGCCCTGGCGCCCGCCGATCGTCACCTGGTACCACTCCTCGCCGGCCTTGTCGACGCCCAGGATGCCGATGTGGCCCACGTGATGGTGCCCACAGGCGTTGATGCAGCCCGAGATGTTCAGGTCCAGCTCGCCGATGTCGTGCTGGTAGTCCAGGTCGTCGAAGCGCTGCTGGATCGCCGCGGCCACCGGGATCGACACGGCGTTGGCCAGCGCGCAGAAGTCCCCGCCCGGGCAGCAGATCACGTTGCCGAGCAGCCCCAGGTTCGGCGTGGCCAGCCCGAGCGGCACCAGGTTGTTCCACAACTCGAACAGGTCGCGCTGTGCGACGTCGGCGAACACCAGGTTCTGTTCGTGCGTGACCCGCAACTCGCCGAAGGCGAACCGATCGGCCAGCGCCGAGATCGCGTCCATCTGGTCGGCCGTGACGTCGCCGGGCGGCACGCCCGTCTTCTTCAGCGTGAGCGTGACCGCCGCGTAGCCGGGGACCTTGTGCGCGTGCACGCAGCGCCCGGCCCATCGGTCGAAGGCCTTGACCGACAGTCGCCGCTGCTCGAACCCGTCGTCGCGCACGGCCAGCCTCAGGTACGCCGGCCGCGTGAAGCGCGCCGCCACGCGCGCGACCTCCTCGCGCGGCAGCGTGCCCGCGCCGTCGGCCAGGTGGGCCCACTCGTCCTCGACGGCCCGCGCGAACCCGGCGGGCGTGCGCTCCTTGACCAGGATCTTGATGCGGGCCTTGTACTTGTTGTCGCGCCGGCCGAACCGGTTGTACACGCGCAGGATCGCGTCGAGGTAGGTCAGCAGGTGACGCCACGGCAGGAACTCGCGGATCACGTGCCCGACCATCGGGGTGCGCCCCAGCCCGCCGCCGACCAGGATCCGGAAGCCCGTTTCGCCGTCGACATCGCGCACGGCGAGGACGCCGATGTCGTGCACCAGCGTCGCGGCCCGGTCCTGGTCCGAGCCGCTGACGGCGATCTTGAACTTGCGCGGCAGGAACGCGAACTCCGGATGGAAGGTCGACCACTGCCGGATCAGCTCGGACCACACCAGCGGGTCGACGACCTCGTCGGGGGCGACGCCGGCAAACGGGTCGCTGGTCACGTTGCGCACGCAGTTGCCGCTGGTCTGGATCGCGTGCATCTGCACGCCGGCCAGCTCGGCGAGGATGTCGGGCACGTCGGCGAGCGACGGCCAGTTGAACTGGATGTTCTGCCGCGTCGTGAAGTGACCGTAGCCGCGGTCGAACTCGCGGGCGATCTGTGCCAGCTTGCGCAGCTGGCGCGACGACAGCATGCCGTACGGAATGGCGACCCGCAGCATCGGCGCGTGCTTCTGCACGTACAGGCCGTTCTGCAGCCGCAGCGGGCGGAACTCGTCCTCGCCGAGGCGCCCGTCGAGAAAGCGCCGCGTCTGGTCGCGGAACTGGCGGACGCGCTCGTCGACGAAGCGCTGGTCGATCTCGTCGTACAGGTACATGGTGGCGGTGTGCCCGGCGGGCCCGATGACGGCGCAGGTCGGCGAGGTCAGCGTCAACTCCTTCTTCTACCCAGAGGAGC
>CAYGZN010000533.1:1613-2418 GCA_964354355.1 uncultured Burkholderiaceae bacterium
ACCCGTAGCGTGCGCGAATCGGGCCCGCCGGAGAACGAACAAGAAGTGATTCGCAAATCGTCGCCGGTTATATGGGCCGCCGCGACCGCGTCGCGCGCCGCGCGCGGATTGCTAAGATGGCGCCATGAAGCTCGCGCGACGCACCGCCCACATCGACCCCTTCCACGTGATGGAACTGGTCAAGCGGGCGGTCGCGCTCGAGCACGCCGGCCGCTCGATCATCCACCTGTCGATCGGCGAGCCCGATTTCACCGCGCCCGAGCCGGTGGTGGACGCGCTCGAGCGCGCGGCCCGCGCGGGCCACACGCAGTACACCGCCGCGGTCGGCACCGCGCGGCTGCGCGAGGCGATCGCCGCCGACTACCTGCGCCGGCACGGACTGCAGGTCGATCCGGCACGCATCGTGGTGACCGCGGGCGCATCAGCCGCGCTGACGCTGGCCTGCTGCGCGCTGGTCGACCCCGGCGACGCGGTGCTGATGACCGACCCCAGCTACCCCTGCAATCGGCACTTCGTCGCGGCGTTCGACGGCCTGCCGCAGCTGGTCCCGGTGGACGCCGACACGCGGTTCCAGATGAGCGAGGCGCTGCTGTGCGCGCACTGGGGGCCGAACACCCGCGGCACGCTGCTCGCCTCGCCGGCGAACCCGACCGGCACGTCGATCCCCTTCGACGAGCTCGGCCGGATCGTTGCGGCCGTGCGCGAGCGGGGCGGCTTCACGATCGTCGACGAGATCTACCTCGGGCTGTCCTACGCGGGAACGCCGCGTTCGGCGCTGGCGTACGGCGACGACGGGCTCGAGCCC
>CAYGZN010000534.1:0-2415 GCA_964354355.1 uncultured Burkholderiaceae bacterium
TGCAGGCCCCGCGCGTGGCAGTCGTCGAGCCACCGGCGGTGCGCCCGACGGTGCTGCCGCCGCCCGCGCCCACGACGGCGGGGGCGATCTTCAATCCGGAGGTCTTCCAGTTCAAGAACTACCGGCCGCTGTTCGAGGACATCCGCGCCCGCGCCGTCGGCGACACCCTGACCGTGCAGATCCAGGAGAACACGACCGCCCGGCAGCGTTCGAACACGTCGGTGAACCGGGAAGGCAAGCTGCAGGGCGCGGTGACTGCGCTGCCGTTCGTGTCGCCGTCGTCGCTGACGCGGGGCAAGGTCGCGGGCAGCGTGTCGAACGACTCGAACTCCAAGGGCGAGAGCGGCAGCGACAACGTGTTCACGGGCACGATCACGGTCACCGTCATCGAGGTGCTGCCCAACGGGCACCTGCTGGTGGCGGGCGAGAAACAGGTCGGCGTGAACCAGACCGTCGATTCGCTGCGTTTCTCGGGCATCGTCGATCCGCGCATCATCCGTCCCGGCAACACCGTGCCCTCGACGCAGGTCGCCGAAGTTCGACTGGAGTTTCGCGGTCGCGGCGACATCGACCGGGCGATGACGGTCGGCTGGCTGCAGCGGTTCTTCTTCAGCTGGTCGCCGCTGTGAGCGCCGCCGTGTCGCGTTGCGTGTCGCGCGCCGCGTCGCTGGCTGCGGCGCTGGCCGCGACCGTGACCCTGGCCGCCGGCGTGACGGTGCTCGCCGCGGCGCTTGCCGCGCCCGAGGCTCGCGCCGGGCGCGTGCGGGACCTGGCGAGCCTGCAGGGGGTGCGCCAGAACCAGCTGGTGGGCTACGGCCTGGTGGTCGGGCTGGACGGCACCGGCGATCAGGTGACCCAGGCGCCGTTCACCACGCAGAGCCTGGCCACGATGCTGCAGCAGCTGGGTGTCACGCTGCCGGCAGGCGTCAATCCCCAGCCCAAGAACACCGCGGCGGTGACCGTCACCGCGCAGCTGCCCGCGTTCGCGCAGCCGGGCCAGCAGATCGACGTGACCGTGTCGTCCGTGGGCAACTCCAAGAGCCTGCGCGGGGGCACGCTGCTGCTGTCGCCGCTGCGCGGGGCCGACGGGCAGGTCTACGCCATTGCGCAGGGCAACGTCGTGGTCGGCGGGGCGGGCGCGTCGCAGGCCGGCAGCAAGGTGCAGATCAACCACCTGAGCGCGGGACGGATCCCCGCCGGTGCGACGGTCGAGCGCGCCGTTCCCAATGCGGTGCTCGAAGGCGAGTTCATCCAGCTGGAGCTGCGCCAGACCGATTTCTCCACGGCCCGGCTGGTGGCCGAGGCGGTCAACCGGCGCAGCCCGGCGGGCGGCAACGGCCGTTCGCCCGCCGCGCAGGCGCTGGACGCGCGGGTGATCCGCGTGCGTTTGCCGGCGGAGCCGGCCGAGCGCGTGGCGTTCCTGGCCGACCTGGAGAACCTGGACGTCGCGCTGGCCACGCCGCCGGCGCGGGTGATCGTCAATGCGCGGACCGG
The DNA here is from genome assembly GCA_964354355.1 of uncultured Burkholderiaceae bacterium. Lineage (GTDB taxonomy): Bacteria > Pseudomonadota > Gammaproteobacteria > Burkholderiales > Burkholderiaceae_E > CAYGZN01. The sequence goes on from CAYGZN010000534.1 coordinate 1,495, forward strand.
CTCGGTGGTGATGAACCAGACCGTCACGCTGTCGCCCAGCGCCGTGGCACACGGCAACCTGTCGGTGGCGATTTCCTCGACGTCGACCGTCAGCCAGCCGGCGCCGTTCGGCCAGGGCTCTACAGTTGTGACGGAAAAGGCCGATATCCAGATCAAGCAGGATGGTGCTGCCCTCGTGTTGCTCGAGGGCGGGGCCCGGCTTGCCGACGTCGTCAAGGCGCTGAACTCGCTCGGAGCCACCGCGCAGGATCTGATCGCGATCCTGCAGGCGCTCAAGGCGGCCGGCAGCCTGAAGGCGGATCTGGAGATCATCTAGATGCGGGTGCCGGCGTCCCTGGCGACCGACGTCCGATCGCTCGACGCGCTCAGGGAAGGCGCTGCGCGCGACCCCAAGGCGGCCGTGCAGCAGGCGGCTTCCCAGTTCGAGGCCTTGTTCATGCAGATGGTACTGAAGAGTATGCGCGACGCCGTGCCGCGCACCGGGATGTTCGACGGTGCCGGGCGCGACGTCTATGAAGGCATGCTCGACACGCAGTTCTCGCAGGCGATGTCGGGCCGTCCCGGCGGGCTGACCGACATGATCGCGCGCCAGCTGAGCCGGCACATGCGCGCGCCCGACGGCGAGGCCGGCCCGGGCGCACCGAGCGTGTCCGCCGAGGGGCTGCGCCGGGCGCTGGCCGGCACGCAGGGCGCCACGCAGGGCGGCACGCAGACCGCCACGCAGGGTGCCACGCAGGCCGGCCGCGGTGCGGTCGAGGCGGTCGGGGGCACGCAGGACCCTGCCCGGCAGGCCGTGGTTAGGGCGCGACCGGCGGGGCCCGCGCAGTCGGCCATCGCACCGCAGTCGGCGGCCGCCGCGCAGCCTGCGGCCTCGGCGCAGCCTGCGGTCGCCGCGCAACCGGCGGTCCCCGACGACGTGTC
>CAYGZN010000535.1:0-2413 GCA_964354355.1 uncultured Burkholderiaceae bacterium
CTACTTCCCCCCCAACCCCATCGACCGCGTGATCACTTCCTTCATGATCTCGTTGGTGCCGCCGTAGATGCGCTGCACGCGGGCGTCGGCCCAGGCGCGGGCCACCGGGTACTCCCACATGTAACCGTAGCCGCCGTGCAGCTGCACGCACTCGTCGATGACCTTGCACTGCAGATCCGAGCACCAGTACTTGGCCATCGAGGCCGTGGCCGTATCGAGCTTGCCGGCCAGAAGCAGCTCCAGGCAGCGGTCGACGAACACCCGGCCGACCTGCACCTCGGTCTGCATCTCGGCCAGCTTGAATCGCGTGTTCTGGTAGCTGGCTACGGTCGTGCCGAAGACCTTGCGCTCCTTCGTGTAGGCGACCGTCCAGTCGATCGCGGCCTGGGCGGCCTCCATGGCCGAGATCGCAATCTGCAGCCGCTCCCAGGGCAGTTCCTGCATCAGGTAGATGAAGCCCTTGTTCAGCTGGCCCAGCAGGTTCGCCTTGGGCACCTTGACGTTGTCGAAGAACAGCTCCGAGGTGTCCTGCGCCTTCAGGCCCACCTTCTTCAGGCGCTTGCCCTTCTCGAAGCCCGGCATGCCGCGCTCCACCAGGAGCAGGCTGGTCCCTTTGGCACCCGCCGACGGGTCGGTCTTGGCCACGACGATGACCACGTCGGCGTGCCAGCCGTTGGTGATGAAGGTCTTGGATCCGTTGAGCAGGAAGTGGTCGCCCGCGTCGATCGCCTGCGTCTTCACGCCCTGCAGGTCGGATCCCGCGGCCGGCTCGCTCATCGCAATCGCGCCGATGACCTCGCCTGCGGCCATGCGCGGCAAGTAGCGCTGCTTCTGCTCGTCGCTGCCATAGCGCAGGATGTACGGTGCGACGATCTCCGAGTGCAGCCCGAATCCGAGCCCGTTGACCCCGAGGCGCGCGACCTCCTCGAACACGATCACCGAATAGAGCTTGTCGGCAGCCGCGCCGCCGAACTCCTCGGGCATCGACGTGCACAGAAAACCATTGGCACCCGCCGACAGCCAGACTTCCCGGTCGACATAGCCCCTGTCCTCCCAGGCGTCGTGGTGCGGCACGACCTCCTTCTCCAGGAAACGCCGGAAGGAATCTCTGAATCGCTGATGGTCCTCGGAAAACAGGGTTCGCTCGATCATCTTGCGTTCTCCAGCAGGTGCTATTCGCTTTCGGCGCGACGCGCCGCGCGCACGGCCTCCAGCAACGGCAACCCAAGTGCCCGCGCCGGGAAAGGCTTGTGCAGCACGACGGTGTTCGGCCCCGCGCGGGAGCGGACGACGTTCACGTCCGACTCGCCGGTGATCAGGACCGCTGCAGGAGCATATCCCAGTCGATCCCGGATTCGGGCAATGCTGTCGACGCCCGTGACGCCCCCCGGCAGCCGGTAGTCGCAGATGATCGCGTCGACCAGCCGCTCGGACCCCGCCTCGTCTTCGCGCAGGGCTGTCTCTGTGTGCCCGCTCGCGTAGAGAACGCCCCATTCGTTCAGCAGCTCCAGAATCGAGAGCCGCGCCTCGTGATCGTCCTCGACCAGCAGCACGTACGCCCCCGCCAGCTCGCTCAGGTCAAGCGGAGCCAGTTGGACGGGCTCCTCGCGCAGCGTCGATACCACCGCGTCGCCCAGCATCGTCCCCGGGAACTCCACCCTGAAGCGCGAGCCACGACCGAACCTCGACGTCATCGAGATCGAGTGCCCCGGCAATTGATCGACGATCCGCCGGACCAGGAACAACCCGAGGCCGAGGCCGCGCTCGCGATTGCGCTCGGCATTGTTGATCTGGACGTATGGCTCCCAGATGGCCGCCAGATTCTCGGGTGCGATGCCCACGCCGGTGTCGACGACGTCGATGCGACACCGATCTCCCGCGACCCGGGCGCGCACGATCACCCCGCCACCGCCGTCAGGCCGACGGTCCGTGAACTTGATGGCGTTGGACACGAGGTTGCTCAGCACCCGATACAGCGAACGTCCGTCGGTGTTCGCCAGCATCCGGCGCCTGGGCACGCGAAACCGCAGTTCGATGCCCCGGGCCGCGGCGTGCGGAATGTACGCCTCGCGCAGCTCGCGCAACAGCGGCGCCAACTCCAGCATCTCGATCTTGATGGCCTCGGTCCCGCTGTCGTAGCGGGCAGCGGTCAGTAGGTGATCAAGCGTGGCGCCCAGGATCCCGACAGCCCCCTCGGCCCGCCCGGCCTGCACACGAGCCCCGTCCAGGTCCCCGCGCTCGAGGCGGCTGCGCAGCACGTCCAGGTGCGCGACAGCCGCCGTCATCGGCTGTCGCAGATCGTGACTGACAGCGGCAATCAGTCGCGTCTTCTCGCGGTTGGCCTCTTCGGCCGCCGCCGCACGCTCACGGGCGTCGGTGCGAGCAGCTTCTAGTTCGAGGCGTTGGGAGTACA
>CAYGZN010000536.1:0-2410 GCA_964354355.1 uncultured Burkholderiaceae bacterium
GTCGTGGTCGAGAACGTTCCGGGGGCCGGCGCGTCGATCGGCATGGAGCGCGTGGCGCGCGCTGCGCCCGACGGCTACACGATCGGGCTGGCCACGACCGGCACGCACGCGATCAACCCGCACCTGTACGGCAGCCGCCTGCCGCACGATACGAGCCGCGACTTCACGCCGCTGACGCTGGCCGTGCGCTACGTGAACGTGCTGGTGGTCAACCCCAGGCTGCCGATCAACAGCGTGGCGGACCTGGTCGCCTACGCCAAGGCCAACCCGGGCGCGGTGACGTTCGGCTCGGCCGGCAACGGCTCGTCCAACCACCTGTCCGGCGAGGCGCTGAAGTACGTGACCGGCGCGCCGATGACGCACGTCCCGTACCGCGGCAGCGCCCCCGCGCTGGCCGACGTGATGGCGGGCAACATCACGTTCATGTTCGACATCCTCGTCACCGCGATGCCCTCGGCCAACGCGGGCCGCGTGCGTGCGCTGGCCGTCTCGGGCGCACGGCGCTCGCCGTTCGCCCCCGAGGTGCCGACGATGGCCGAGGCCGGCTTCAAGGGCTTCGACGAAGCCGGCAGCGACCTGTGGTTCGGCATCGTCGGACCGGCCGGCATCCCCAAGCCCGTCGTGCAGAAGCTGAACGAGGCGCTGATCCAGGCGATGCGCTCGCCCGAGATGCGCCAGCGCGCGTCCGCGCAGGGATTCGAGCTGTGGACCAGCACGCCCGAGGAGTTCGCGCAGGTCATCCGCAGCGACCGCGACAAGTGGGGCAAGATCGTCAAGGCCTCGGGCGCGAAGGTCGATTGACATGGACATGACGACGGCCGGCGTGATCGAGGCGGGCGCGGTTCCCGATGCGCGCGGACAGAACCTGTACCGCGCCGACCCGATGGCGGCCGCGCTGTTCGCGCTGTACCTGCCGCCCGGCCTGTTCGCGCACCTCGCGCCGCACTTCGAGCGGCTGGGCGCGATGGCCGGCGGTCCGCTGGACGAACTCGCCGCGACGGCCGATCGCAATCCGCCGACGCTGTCGGTGCGCAGCCGCGCCGGCAACGACGAATCGCGCGTCGTCAAGCACCCCAGCTACGTCGAAATGGAGCGGCTCGGGTTCGGCGAATTCGGGCTGGCGGCGCTGTCGCACCGCGGCGGCGTGCTGGGCTGGCCCGAGGCGATGCCCCCGGCGGCCAAGTACGCACTGACCTACCTGTTCGTGCAGGCCGAGTTCGGCCTGTGCTGCCCGATCAGCATGACCGACTCGCTGACCCGCACGCTGCGCCGCTTCGGCGACGAGTCGCTGGTGCAGCGTTTCCTGCCGATGCTGACGTCGCCGGACTTCGACGAGTTGTACCAGGGCGCCATGTTCATGACCGAGCAGGGCGCGGGGTCCGACGTCGCGGCCACCACGACGGCGGCGACCGTGCAGCCCGACGGCAGCTGGGCGCTGCACGGCGACAAGTGGTTCTGCTCGAACCCCGACGCCGACCTGGCGATGGTGCTGGCGCGCAGCGAGCCGGTTGCGGGGCACCGGGGCATCTCGCTGTTCCTGCTGCCGCGCCGGCTGGCCGACGGCTCGCCCAACCGCTACCGGATCCTGCGGCTGAAGGACAAGCTCGGCACGCGCTCGATGGCCAGCGGCGAGATCCGGCTCGAGGGCGCGCAGGCCTTCCTCGTCGGCGAGCGGGGCCGGGGCTTCCGGCAGATGGCCGACATGATCAACAACTCGCGCCTGTCCAACGGCGTACGTGCGGCCGGGCTGATGCGCCGCGCACTGACCGAGGCGCTGTTCGTGGCGCGACATCGTCAGGCGTTCGGGCGGCGCCTGGTGGAGCTGCCGCTGATGCGCCGCCAGCTGCTGAAGCTGGCCGTTCGGACCGAACAGGCCCGCACGATGGCGTTCCAGACCGCGGTCGCGCTCGCGGGCGCCGACCGCGGCGACGCGGACGGTGCGGCGCTGGCGCGGATCATGACGCCGCTGATCAAGTTCCGCGCCTGCCGCGACGCGCGCCGCGTGACCGGGGACGCGATGGAGGTGCGTGGCGGCTGCGGCTACATCGAGGAGTGGAGCGACCCGCGGCGGGTCCGCGATGCCCACCTCGGCTCGATCTGGGAGGGCACGAGCAACATCGTGGCGCTGGACGTGCTGCGCGCGATCCGGCGCGACGCTGCGCTACCCGTGCTGCGGGCCCGCGTCGACGCGCTGCTGGCCGACGGCGAGCCGTGCGACGCGCGCCTGGCGGACCTGCAGTCGCGCACCATCGAGCGCGCGTTCGCGCTCGCGGCGCACGCGGCCGGGCAAGATCGCGACGAGCTGGCCCGCCAGGCCGCCTCGGGCCTGTACCACGTGACGACGATGGCGGGACTGCGCTGGGAGGCGCGCCACGCGGGCCTGCCGGCACGCGCGCGCCTGGCCGACTGC
>CAYGZN010000537.1:0-2406 GCA_964354355.1 uncultured Burkholderiaceae bacterium
CTGCGCGAACGGGTCGGGCGCGATCGGCAACCCGGCCTGCGTCGCCAGCACCAGCCGGCGGTCGGTCGCGTCGAGCTCGGAAGCCCTGGACGGGCGATTCGGGGCTTCGCCCGCACCCCCCATCAACGCATCGGTCGTCCGCGACAACTCGGCCGCGGTGTCGCCGATCGGCAACCGAAGCCGCAGGAAATACTCGTCGAGCTTGGGAAGGTCGAGCGGGGCGATCCCGGTGAGACGTTCGATTTCCGCCAGCACGTGGGGCACCTGCTCGGCACGTTCGGTGGCCACGACGAACCACATGTTGTAGTGGTGCTCGCGCCGGTAGTTGTGGGCGACCTCGGGCAGCGCGTTGACTCGTGCGGCAACCTCGTCGAAGCGCTCCGGCGGCACCGACAGCGCCGCAAGCGTGAATGCGCCGCCCATCCGTTCGGCGTTGTACATCGGACCGAAGCGCGAGAGCGCGCCGACCTCGAGCAGCCGACCGAGCCGTTCGACGGTCTGCGCCTCGGTGACACCCAGCGCAGCCGCGACAGCCGAGAACGGGCGGCTCACCAATGGCAGGCCGTCCTGCAACCGGTCGACGATTGCAAGGTCGATCGCGTCGAGTTCGGCCCCAGCCGCTGCGTCGACAGCGCCCATCAGGCGGCCTCGGCACGCTGGGCATAGCGGGCACCGGTCTGCTTGTACGCCTGCACCTGGAACAGCACGGCCGACGGAAAACGCTCGAGTCCGAACCGCACGCGCATGTCCGTCAGCGCTGCCTGCACGCTCGAGCGCTCGCGGCCGTGGACCATGCAGTACAGGTTGTAGGGCCAGACCGGCAACGCGCGGGCCCGCCGATAGCACAGGCTGGCCGACGAGCCGCAGGCGATTCGTTCGCCGAGCTCGCGCACTTCGCCGTCCGGCACGTCCCACACCGCCATCGCGTTGGCGACGTACCCGAGCCGGTGGTGCCGGACCACGGCCCCGAAGCGGCTGATTGCGCCCAGTGCCAGCCAGTCTGCGATCTGCGCGATGGCCTCGCCCTCGCTCAAGCCGCTTGCAGTCCCGAGTGACCGATACGGCCGCGCCGTCAGCGCGAGACCCGGCTGCAACGCGGCGACCAGTTGCCGCTGCCGGTTCGTCAGCCCTGGAACTGCGCGGCTGTCCGGCCCGCCGCGCCGCGGCCTGGCCGCTCGCGCGGCCGAATCGCCGTGGCGCAGGTCGAAGCCGAGGTCCACGTGGTAGGGCTCCAAGAGCGGCAACCTGAGCACCGGCAAGCCGGCGCGGGCCTCGATGGACTCGAGGTCGGCCTCCAGCGTGCCGGCATCGGGTGCGGTTGCAACGAACCAGAGATTGACCGCGTGCTCGCGCTGGTAGTTGTGGTTGACGCCGGGGTACTCGCTGACGATCGCAGCGACCGCATCGAGTCGGTCAGGCGGGGCGGCGATCGCAGCGAGCGTGCTGACCCCGACGGTGTTGGGGCGGAACACCGCGCCGATCCTGCCCAGCCGCCCGCTGTAGATCAGTTCGCGAAACCCGTCGATCACCACCGCCTCGGGCACGCCGTGGTCGCCGGCGATGCGCGCGTAGGGCCGCTGCGTCAGAGGAAAATCCCGCTGGTAGTCGTTCAGCAGGCACCGCGACAAAGGCGTCTCAGCAAAGCCCGCAAGGTCTCGGGTCGCTGCCGGGGTCGTGGGGTGCCGTGTCACGGCGGGCTACAGTCCGACCACGCCGGCGCGCCAGGGGAAGAAGATGCCGCTCGGGCTCTTCGCCGGCAATTCGGCGCGGCGCGCGAAGCTGCCGGTGTCGTAGACCACGACGCGGTCGTCGTCCCTCGCTGAGATCCAGACCTCGTCGCCGCGGGCGGTGAACTCCATGTGCATGACGGCGCGCCCGGGCGAGAGGGTCTGCACGACCTGCAGCGAACGGCGGTCTATCACCTGGACCTTGTCGTTGAGCGGGAGCGCGAAGTTGACCCAGACCTGTTGCCCGTCGGGGCGCGCCATCACGAACACCGGTTGACCGTGCACCGGAATGCTCGCGACCTTCCGCCAGTCGCGCCGGTCGACCACGAGCACCTCGTGCCGGCCGACCGCGGGCAGGAACGCGTACTCGCCCGCCATCGCCCACCCACGCAGGTGGGGCATCTTGTAGACCGGCAGCGGCTCGGTGCCACGCCCGTACCCGTCGACGATGCGACGCGGTGCCGCATCCGGACGGTCCAGGTCGAGCAGCGCCAGGCCGTCCTCCCCGAACAGCCCTGCGATGTAGTAGCGCCCGTCGGGCGTGATCAGCGCGTCGTAGGGCTGTTTCCCGACGCCGTCGTAGCGGCGCACCTTCGGCCGGCGGGGATCGGCGACGTCGGCGACCCAGATGGCGTCCGCCTCGAAGCCGCTGAACACGATCCGCTGGCCCGGCGCGTCG
>CAYGZN010000538.1:0-2404 GCA_964354355.1 uncultured Burkholderiaceae bacterium
ATCCCGAGCATCGAGTACAGCGGGCAGGTCCGCATGAACCCCGTGGCCAGCGGCACCAAGCCGATCCAGCCCCAGGCGCCGATCGTGCCCATCAGCGTCAGTGCGATCAGGATCACCCCGACGGCAATCCGCGCAATGCGGTCCATTCCACCTACGTTGGTCTTGAACATGGCATCAGCCTCCTGAGCTGGATGTTGAATCGTTTCCAGATTGGACCGCAGCCGCCCGCGGGTGGTCTGTGACCCCGGTTACAGAGCCGGCGGCCGTCTGGTAGTGTCCCACGATGGCCGATTCCTCGATACCCGTCCCTACGATGCCCGCCCCCCGACAGCCGCCGCCCGAGCGGGCGACCCCTTCGTTGGGCCAGGCGGGCGCGGATCCGCGCGTCGCGGCCGACCCGACCGCGGTGTCGGGCCCGACGGCGGCACCCGGTCCGACGGCGGCCCCGGGCCCCGACGCGCCGACGCGGTCGCTGCCGAGCTCGGCGCTGACCGGCAACGAGATGTACCTGCTGCTGCGGGACTCGGTGCTTCCGCGACCGATCGCGTGGGTCTCCACCGTGGACGCCGCCGGCCGCAGCAACCTGGCGCCGTACAGCTTCTTCAACGTCTGCAGCGCCGATCCGCCGGTGCTGGGCTTCTCGGTGGGCGCGCGCGGGCGCGACCCGGCGAGCGGGCAGTGGCTGCCCAAGGACACGCTGGCCAACGTCCGGGACACGCGCGAGATGGTGGTCAACATCGTGCCCGAGGCGCTGATCGACGAAATGGTCCGCACCTCGGCCGGCCTGCAGCCGGGCGACAGCGAGTTCGCGTTTGCGGGCTTGTCCGCGGTGCCCTCGACGGCCGTTCGTGCGCCGCGGGTGCTTGGCGCGCCGGTGGCGTTCGAGTGCCGGCTCTACGGGATCCTGGAGATCGGCAGCAGCTGGTGGGTGATGGGCGAGGTCGTCCACGTGCACGTCGACGAGCGGGTCTACGTGGGCCGCCACAAGGGCGTGAACCACCGGGTCGACCTGACGCGGATCGAGTCGCTGCGGCCGGTGGGCCGGTTGGGCCGCGCCCAGTACGTGCGGCTGCGGCAGATCGAGACGCTGCTGCGTCCGGACGGGCCGAACGACTGAGCAACCGAGGTCGACCGCGTGGCGCCGCCGCGGCCGGTCGGTCGTTTCGGCCCCTTGCGGCGGTCGTGGCGAGGTCAGGGGGCGCGACCGCGCAGCGCCGGGTCGTCCGGATTGATCGCGGCCAGCCGCGCCAGGGCGGCTCGCGCGCCGGCCGCGTCGCCCGCGTCACGCCTGATGCTGGCGAGCCCGAGCAGCACGTCGCGATCGCCTTCGCGGCGGTCGCTGGCCTCGAGCACCTTGATCGCCTCGCGCGTGCGGCCGGCGTCCGCCAGCGCCACGCCATACAGGTACGCAATGCGCGCGGTGGCGCCGGCGCGGCCGTTGGCCTGCGCGAGCAGCTGCAGCGCTTCGGCCTTGCGGCCCTGACGCACCAGCGCCAGGGCGAGCGCCTCTTCGAGTGCGGGCTGGCCGGGCGCAAGCTTGCTGCCCTCGCGCAGCAGCGCCTCGGCCTCGGCCTCGCGGCCCGACTGTCGCAGCAGGTCGGCGAGGTTCACGATGGCCGGCACGAACGAGGGCTCCAGCGCGCGAGCCCGGCGCAGGGCCTGCTCGGCGCCCGCCGCGTCGCCGCGCGCCAGCGCCAGCGACGACAGGCCGAGCCACGCCTGCGGCCGGTCGGTGTTCTCGCGCAGCGCGGCATCCTCCTCGGCCATTGCGGCCTCCCACGCCGGCCGGTCGCGCCCGAGCTGCGTCTGCGCCGGGGCCAGCACGCGGGCGGCCTCGATCCGCACGGCGCGCACGGGGTCGGCCAGCCGCGGCGCCAGCGCGCGCAGCGCGGACGGTCCCAGCGATCCGGCCGCCCGAACGGCCGCGACCCGAACCTGCGGATCTTCGTCGTCGAGTGCGCGGGCGATCAGCCGGGCACTCGCGGGACCTGGAAAGCGGGCCAGCTGCTCGACGGCACCGGCACGAACGAACGCAGGCTGGCCTGCGTCGCCGGCGATCTGCTGCAGCATGCCCGCGGCGCCGGGTGCGCCGCGAGCGGCCGCCGCAAACGCCTGGCCGTAGTGCAGCGCCGCCCGGCGCTCGGTGCCGTACCACCGGGCCAGCGCCTCGGACGCCCACCGGGCGTTGCGGTGGGTGTGGCAGCCGGTGCAGGCGTCGGGCGAGCCGGTGGCCTCGCTCAGGTCAGGGCGCGGAATGCGAAAGCTGTGGTCCAGACGCGGGTCGACGACCATGTAGGTGCGCTTGGGGGCGTGGCACGCCACGCAGGCGGTGCCCTCGCGGTGGTGGTGGTGCTCGGGCGAGTCGTAGGCCTTGCGCTGCAGGCCCGAGGTGTCGACGTGCGCG
>CAYGZN010000539.1:0-2400 GCA_964354355.1 uncultured Burkholderiaceae bacterium
GGGCGTCGTGCTCGGTGCGCCGCGCCGGCCTGCCGGCGAGATGCGCTACGACGAGGCGCTGAAGAAGCCGCGCGAGCAGTACGCCGGCCTCGTCGAGATCCGCGTGCCCGTGCAGGGCACGGCACTGGGCTTCGACCTGGCGATCGAGAGCCAGGGCTGCGCCGACGCGGGACTGTGCTATCCGCCGACCGTCACCCGGCTGCCCGTGCGTTTCGATTCGCTGGCCGCCGCGTCCGCCGCGTCCGTCGCGTCCGTCGCGTCCGTCGCGCCGATCGCGGCCGTTGCATCCGTTGCATCCGTTGCGCCGCCGAGTGAACTCGAGCGGATCCAGGCCGCGCTGGCCAGCGGCAGCCTGTGGTCGGTGATGCTGCTGTTCTTCGGGCTCGGGGCACTGCTGTCGCTGACGCCGTGCGTGCTGCCGATGGTGCCGATCCTGTCGTCGATCATCGTCGGGCAGGAGGGGCCGATGACGCGCGGGCGAGGCCTCGTCATGTCCGCGAGTTACTCGCTCGGGATGGCCGCGGTCTACACCGCGATGGGCGTGGCCGCCGGACTGGCCGGCGAGGGGCTGGCGGCCGCACTGCAGAAGCCCTGGGTGCTGGCGACATTCGCCGGACTGCTGGTCGTGCTGGCGTTGTCGATGTTCGACGTGTACACGTTGCAGCTGCCCAACGCGCTGCAGACCCGCCTGAACGGCGCGGCCGGTCGCCTGCCCGGCGGCAGGCTGCTGAGCGTGTTCGTGATGGGCGGCGTGTCGGCGCTGGTGGTGGGCCCCTGCGTGGCCGCGCCACTGGCCGGTGCGCTGGTCTACATCGGCCAGAGCCGCAACGTCGTGCTCGGCGGTGCGGCCCTGTTCGCGATGGCCGCAGGCATGAGCCTGCCGCTGCTGCTGACCGGCCTGTCGGCCGGCAGCCTGCTGCCGCGCGCGGGGCGCTGGATGGAGTCGGTCAAGCGATTCTTCGGCGTGCTGCTGATCGCCGTCGCGGTCTGGATGGTCTCGCCGGTGCTGCCGGCGCCCGTCGTGATGCTTGCCTGGGGCGGACTCGCGATCGGATGCGCGGCGTTCCTGAGCGTGTTCGACCCGTTGCCGCCGGATGCGCCGGGTTCACGGCGTCTGGCCAAGGCGGCCGGCGTCGTGCTGGCCGTCGGTGGACTCGCGCAACTGGCCGGCGGGCTGAGCGGCGGGCGCGATCCGCTGCAGCCGCTGGCGCACCTGGCCGGTGGCGGCGGCGCACGGGCCGCCGAGCCCGCTGCGACCTTCAAGCGCATCGGCAGCCCCGCCGAACTGGCGCAGCACGTGCAGGACTCGGGCCGGCCGGTGGTGCTGGACTTCTACGCCGACTGGTGCGTGTCGTGCAAGGAAATGGAGCGGGTGAGCTTCGCCGACGCCAAGGTCGCGCAGGAGCTCGGACGCTTCGAGCGGCTGCAGGTCGACGTGACCGCCAACACCGACAGCGACCGCGCGCTGATGAAGAAATTCGGCCTGTTCGGCCCGCCCGCGATGGTGTTCTTCGACGGCGCCGGGCGCGACCTGCCGCGCGCCAAGCTGGTCGGCTTCGTGGAGCCCGGCAGGCTGGTCGAGCACCTCGCGGGCATCCGCTGAGCGGGTCGGCGCGCAGGCGCGCCCGTTCGAGCGAGCGCGCGCATTCGAGGGGCCTGGCCCATTCGAGCGATCGCGCCGCCCGCGCGGCGCACGGCCCGCCTCAGCTGCGTGCCAGCAGCTTCAGCGCCTGCTTGATCCCGTCGGACACCGACACGTCTGCCGGCAGCTGGCGCGTGGCCGCCGACGCCTCGCGCTCGGAGTAGCCCAGCGACAGCAGCGCGCGCAGCACGTCGGCGGCGTGGTCGGCGGCCACGGTGCGGCCCGGGCCGCCGCCGGCGAGCTCGGCGCCGAACTTGCCCTTGAGTTCGAGCAGCAGCCGCTCGGCGGTCTTCTTGCCGATGCCGGGCACCTTGACCAGTCGCCCGGACTCCTGCAGCGACACCGCCTGCGCGAGGTCGGCCACCGACAGGCCCGAGAGCACCGACAGCGCGGTGCGAGGCCCGATGCCGGCGATTCGGATCAGCTCGCGGAAGGCCGCACGCTCGGCATCGGTCAGAAAGCCGTACAGCAGGTGCGCGTCCTCGCGCACCACCAGGTGGGTGAGCAACGCGACACGCTCGCCCGGCGCGGGCAGGTCGTAGAAGGTGCTCATCGGCACGTCCAGCTCGTAGCCGACGCCACCGACGTCGACCAGCACCTGCGGCGGCGCCTTGTGCAGGATCACGCCTGCAATGCGTCCGATCATCGAGCGGGCTTCATGGGGTGTGGTGCATCAACGGGCGTGCGTCACCAGGCGCCAGGGGCGTGCGTCACGAGGCGACCAGTCTACCGCGGCGCACCTTCAGGCCGCGGCGTGC
>CAYGZN010000540.1:0-2398 GCA_964354355.1 uncultured Burkholderiaceae bacterium
ACGCAGCCCGCCGCCCGCGATCCGGTCGACGTGCCGGCGATGCTGCAGGGGCTGGCGGCCGAGGCGCGCGTGCTGTCGGCCGGGCGGCACACGGTGACGGTGCAGATCGACACGCCTGTCGACCGGGTGCTGGCCGCGCCGGCCGAGCTCGAAGGCGCGGTGCGCAACCTGGTCAGCAACGCGGTGCGCTACACGCCCGACGGCGGGCAGATCACGCTGGGCTGGCGCATCGACAAGGGCGAGGGCCGGATCTCGGTCCGCGACACGGGAATCGGCATCGCCACCGAGCACATCCCGCGGCTGACCGAGCGCTTCTACCGCGTCGACCGGGGGCGCTCGCGCGAGACCGGCGGCACCGGACTCGGGCTGGCCATCGTCAAGCACGTGGCGCACCTGCACCAGGCCAGCCTGGAAATCCGCAGCAGCCCCGGCGAGGGCAGCACGTTCGGGCTGCGGCTGCCGTCGTCCCGGATCGCCTGGCCGGCCAGCGTGCCGGCGGATCCGCCGTCGCGCGCGTCGTTGCAGGCGCGCTGACCCCGCAGCAGCCCGCGCGGGCCCGGGCGCCGCTGCCGCGGCCCCGCACGCGGGCGGTTCAGCCGCGCGGCACGTTGCCGTGGCGCATGTCGATGCCCTCGACGACGTTGACCACGTACTCGGCGATGTTCTCCGCGTGGTCGCCGACGCGCTCGATCGACTGCACGACCAGGATCAGGTCGACCGCCTGGCCCAGCGTGGCCGAATCCGTGGCCATGCCCGCGACGAGTTCGCCGATCAGCGTGTCGCGCGACGCGTCGACCGCACGGTCCAGTGCGTTGAGCCGCCGGGCGGCGCTGGTGTCGTGCCGCACGAAGGCGTCGATCGCCATCGCGAGCATCGACGCGACCTGATCGGCCATGCCGCCGGCACGGGCCTTCGGGTCGCGCAGCGCGCCCGCGGCCAACTTGCGTGCCCGCAGCGCGATCTTCTTGGCCTCGTCGCCGATGCGCTCCAGGTCGTTGTTGATGTGGATGGCGCCGATGACCTCGCGCAGGTCGATCGCGATCGGCTGGCGCCGGGCGATGATCTGGTTGCACAGCAGGTCCACCTGCAGGTGCAGCCGGTTCATCACCCCCTCGTCCTCGACGACCTGCGCCGCCAGTCGAAGGTCGGCATTGCGCACGGCCTGGACGGCCCGCGTGAACTGCTGCTGCGCCAGTTCGCCCATCACCACGACGGCCTGGCGCATGCCGGACATGTCGGTGTCGAACGCGCGGTCGGTGTGGTCGTTCATTCGTTTCGCAACGGCCGGGCCGCCGTCAGGAGACACATGCAGCGACTGTAGCGGATTTGCGCGGCACGCTGAAGCCGGCCGGCCCGGCGGCGCGCGCTGGCGCGACGTCGGCGCCACGCGGGTCGCCTGGCGTCAGCGCCTGGCGTCAGCGCCCCACGTCAGCGCCTGCCGACAGCGCTGGAGCCGGACGGCGCCACCGTCGAAGCGTCGACGCCCGGGTCGCGGCCGATGACCGCCCGCAGCGGGCGTGGCGCACTGCCGGGGGCGACGCTCGCGGGGGCGACGCTCGTCGGTGCGGCACCGGCAGGCGCCGCCAGCCGCGGCGCGGTGCGCGCGTCGCCGACGTGCAGCGTGGCGCCCGCGGGCACCTCGACCGACCCGGCCTCGTTGGCGACCACCACCCGCCCGGCCAGCACCGTCACCACGAGTCCCGCACGCTGGCCGCTCGCACAGCCGGCGGCGGGGCAGGCGGTTTCGTCGACGGTGAACTCCGTGCCACGGATACCGATCGTCGCGGTGGGGGTCTTCAACCGGTAGTCGTCGCGGTTGCGCTTGCCGATCGCGCCCGACACGGTCCGCACCGACCCCTGCAGCAGCTGGAAGAATCCCTGCTGCTGCGGCCCGTCGAACACGTACGACTCGATCCGGAAGTCGGTGGCCGGTGCCAGGGCCACCAGGGCGCCATCGGCGAAGCGCAGCTGCACGCGACCGTCGTGCCCGGTTCGGATCCGATCGCCGCTGCGGATCGGCACGTCGGCGCGAACGGGGGTCGAGTAGGAGCTGCCGCGAACCAGCGTCGTCTCGCCCTCGGACAGCGTCACCTGGGCAGCGTCCGCGGCCCGCGCGGCGCGCGCCGGCACGAACGCGGCCGATGCGGCGAGCAGCACGGCGAGTCCCGCGCCGAGGGCGGCGCGGACGGTCGCGAACCGGCAGGAGGGATGAAGACGCGCAGCAGGCATGCTGATCGGTCTACGGCCGATCGGATGCCGCCTTGAGCACGCCGTCGCCGGCCGCTGCGCCGGAGGTCGGCGGCACCGGACGGGCGGCGCCTGCGCGACCGGCCGGCGCCCCCGGCGCCCCCGGCGCCCCCGGCGCCCCCGGCGCCGACGGCCCGCGGCGTCCGGTCCG
>CAYGZN010000541.1:0-2388 GCA_964354355.1 uncultured Burkholderiaceae bacterium
CCCACTGCGCCCTTTGCGCTGCTGGGCACGGCGCTGGGCTTCGGGATCGGCTTCCTGACGTGGAACGAGCTCTATCTGGCCAGCGTCTCGGAAAGTCCGGTCCTATGGTTGCCGCACACGATCGGCTACGCCGGCGCGCTGGCAGCAGGCTTCGTCGTCCTCGGCCTTGCCGCCGTCCCTCTGCTCCGACGACTGTCGGCCATTCCAATTGTGGAGGAGCCACGCGACGCGTTCGCCGCGGTGGCCGAGTCCGCCGACGAGGATCCGCACCTGCACATCGAGAACCGGGAGATCGTCGCGCGCCGCCGCGCCGGCGGCGTCGTGTGGTTCGACTTCCGCACGCTGTGCGGCGGGCCGCGCTCGCAGAACGACTACCTGGAGATCGCGTCGCAGTTCCACACGGTGATCCTGTCGGACGTGCCGCGCATGAGCGCGTCGATGTCCTCCGAGGCCCGCCGCTTCACCTGGCTGATCGACGTGTTCTACGACCAGAAGGTCAAGCTGTTGATGTCCGCCGAGTGCCCGCCCGCGGACCTGTACACGGCGGGCGCGATGGCCCACGAGTTCCACCGGACCGTCAGCCGGATCCTCGAGATGCAGTCGCGCGAGTACCTCGAGGCGCCGCGCCGCGGCGTGGCCGCCCGCCTGGCCTGACGGTGCTGCAGGGCGGCGGCGCGGATCGCTGTGCCACAATGGGGCCGGGTGTCCGCTACGCCGGACGCGCGTCGCGTGAGGGATCGATTGGACGCAATGGGCCGGCTCCCCGGACCGCAAGTGCTGCAGCAGGCGATCGGCCACCTGGCCCGGGGGCTGGTCGAGCGCGAGGACCAGGCGCGCTGCATCCTGCTGGCGGCGCTGTGTGGCGAGCACGTGCTGCTGATCGGACCGCCCGGTACCGCCAAGAGCGAGCTGGCGCGCCGTCTGCGCGAGGTCGTCGGCGGGCGATACTTCGAGCGGCTGCTGACGCGATTCACCGTGCCCGAGGAGCTGTTCGGCCCGCTTTCGCTGGCCGCGCTCGACGAAGGGCGCTATCAGCGCGAGATCGACGGATACCTGCCGACCGCGACGGTGGCCTTCCTGGATGAGGTGTTCAAGGCCAACTCGGCGATCCTCAATGCGCTGCTGACCCTGCTGCACGAGCGGGCCTTCGACCAGGGGCCGCAGCGGATCGCCGTGCCGCTGCTGACGCTGGTCGCGGCCAGCAACGAGGTGCCGGCCGACGATTCGCTGCGCGCGTTTCACGACCGATTCCTGTTCCGCTGCCCGGTGCCGCCGGTCGGCGACGCATCGTTCGCGCAGCTGTTGCGCAGCGAGTCCGGGGCGGGCGCCGGGCCCGACGCCGCGGCCGCACCGGTGACGCTCGGGCGCGACGTGCTGCAGGCCGCCGCGCTGCAGGCGGCGGCGGTCGTGCTGCCCGGCGATATCGTCGCGGCGCTCGCCGAGGCGCGGGCGCTGCTGCGCGAGCTGGCGTGCGAGGTGTCGGATCGGCGCTGGGTGCAGGTGGTCCGCGCGCTGAAGGTCAGCGCCGTGACGATGCGCCGCGCGCAGGTCGAGCTGGCCGACCTCTGGCTGCTGCGGTGGGTGCTGGCGGCCGACGCCACGCAGCTCGAGCGGTTGGAGACGTGGTTTGCGCGTGCGCTCGGCGGCGAGCGGGCGCTCGTGCCGGAGCGCCTGCAGCGGCTTGCGCAGGCCTGGGACAAGCAGCTGGAGATCGAGCAGACGGCGACGGAGCTCGCGTTCGACGACAGCGGCAAGCTGTCGCTGGCGCGCTCGCTCGGCGGTGCCCAGGACGAGGCGGTGTCGGCCGCCGCCCCGCGTCTGTCGGCCTTCAGCCGGCGGCGCCGGTTCAGCCCGACGCACGTGCACGCGCGCGTCGCGCAGCTCGACGCAGTCCTGGCCGAGCTGGACGCGTGGTTCGCGGGCTTCGAGGGCCATCGGCGCGACGTGATCGAGGCGGTCGTGTGTCACGTCTGGATCGACCGCGGATTCGTCGCCCGGCTGCAGGGCCACCTGCAGCAGACCCTCGGCTCGATGAGCGGGCTGCGCGAGGCGATCGCGAACACGCGAGCGGCTTTTGCGAGCCTGCCGCTGGCCGATGTGGACGACGGTGTCGCGCCCGAGCCGGTTCTCGCCTGACGGCATCGAGCGGGGGCTGGCCGGGCTCGACGCGCTGCCGCGCGGGGTCTGGCTGGCGGCGCTGGTGAACAACGAGGGCCACCCGCTGCAACGGGTCGCCGCCGTGGCCGCGTGGCAGCAAGAGCTCCTGCACGGGGGGAGCCCGTTCGAGGACGGACCAGGCTGCGCGGGCGCCGCTGCGGCGACGTCCGACTCGACAACGTCACCGCCCGCCGGTCCGGCAGCGTTCCCGCGCGACCTGGCGGCCGGCTT
>CAYGZN010000542.1:0-2387 GCA_964354355.1 uncultured Burkholderiaceae bacterium
CGGCCACGCGCCGGCTGCAGCACCTGCTCGAAGACCTGGACCGCCTGGTTCGGATGTCGCGCTGACACGGCGGCGGGGCGCCGCGTGAAACGGGCGATGCTATCCTTGGCGGACCAGGCCAATACCGGGGACAGGGTTCTGCCATGCAGCGAAAACCGCCGAGGCGCACCCGCGAGCGAATCCTCGAACTGTCGCTGCGGCTGTTCAACGACATCGGAGAGCCGAACGTCACGACGACGGCCATCGCCGACGAGATGAACATCAGCCCCGGCAACCTGTACTACCACTTCCGCAACAAGGACGACATCGTCAATGCGCTGTTCGAGCAGTTCGAGCGCGAGATCGAGCAGCTGCTCGAAGCGCCGACGCAGCGCCAGGTCAACGTCGAGGACGCCTGGCTGTTCCTGCACCTGCTGTTCGAGTCGATCTGGCGTTACCGCTTCGTGTACCGGGATCTCAACGACCTGATGTCGCGCAACCGTCGGATCGAGACGCACTTCAAGTCGATCCTCGAGCGCAAGGCGCGCGCGGCTCGCGCGCTGTGCGAGGGCCTGGCCGGCGCGGGCGAGCTGAGCGCGAACCCCACCGAGATCGAGGCGCTGGCCACGAACATGGTCGTGGTCACCACGTGGTGGCTGTCCTACGAGTACGTGCGCAACGCACGCCGCTTCGCAGAGCCCGACTACCAGGGCGCCGCGCTCGCCCGCGGCGCCTACCAGGTGCTGGCGCTGACCGGCGCGTACCTGACGGGCGACTCGCGTCGGCTGTTCGAGCGGCTGGCCACGGAGTACCTGCGGGTCTGACCGGCACGGGCACGCCGCCGCGCCCGGCCGGCCGGCTCAGTGCACGAACCCGAGCGGCTTGTTGAATTTGACGTCGGGCTTGGCGCGATGCTCGCGCTCGAGCTGCTCGACGAACTCCTCCGGGGACGGATCCTCGCCGAGCAACGCCGCCTGGCGCTTGACCACCGCGAAGTCGCCCGGTGTCAGCAGCTCCAGCCTGGCCAGCCGCTGCGCAAGGGCCTGCGGCACCCGCGCCGACGGATCGTTGCCCCGGTCGTGGTCCCCGTCGTCGTCGTGCGCGGCGACAGCCGGGTCCGCGGGTGGCCGTGCCGGCACGCCCATGGCCTCGATCGCGAACATCCGCAGCCGCTGGTCGGGCCGCAGCGGCAGGAAACGCAGCTTGAACGCGAAGCGGCGCAGCGCGGCCTCGTCGATCCGGTCGAACAGGTTCGTCGTGCAGATGAAGATGCCGTCGAAACGCTCCATGCCCTGGAGCATCTCGTTGACCTCGCTGACCTCGTAGTTGCGCACCGCCATCTGCCGGTTTTGCAGGAACGAGTCGGCCTCGTCGAGCAGCAGGACCGCCTGCTCGCGTCGGGCCTCCGCGAACATCTGCGCCATCTGCTGCTCGGTCTCGCCGACGTACTTGCTCATCAGGTCGGACGCGCGCTTGATCATCAGCGGCTTCTCGAGGCTGCGCGCAATGTGTTCGCCCAGCGCGGTCTTGCCGGTGCCGGGCAGGCCATAGAAGCACAGCGTCGCGCGCGGACGGGCCTGCAGCGACGCAACGATGCGCTCGACCGGGTGGCGTGTCTCGACGTTCAGCAGCGACAGGTCGTAGTGGGTCGGCGACTCGCGGAAGTCGCCCTGCGAAGGCGTGTTGCCCAGAGCCTTGTCGGCGCGCTCGAGCTGGCGCTCGATCAGCGACTCGACCGGGTCGTCGAGGGCCCCCCGCGTCAGACGGGCGAAACGCGCCGCGGACTGGATCTGGGCGGGTGTCGCCTGCTTGCGGGCAGCGATCCTGCCGATGAACGCCTCGCTCACGCCCAGCTCGCCCAGGTGCTTGCGTGCGATGTTCTCGCGGACCCCCTGCGGCGGGTTGGCCAGCTCGAGGTGAAACTGGAAGCGCCGGCGATACGCGGGGTCGATCTGGCCGATCGAGTTGGAGACCCAGATCGTCGGCACCGGATTCTGCTCGAGGGTCTGGTTCACCCACGCCTTGCCGTTGACGGCGGCGCCGCGGGCGTCGTCGGCACCGAACAGGTTGAGCACCTGCTCGCTGATCGGCGGAAACACGTCCTCGACCTCGTCGAACAGGATCGCAGCCTGCGGCCGGCCGCGCAGGAAGGCCTGCGACACCTGCAGCGAACGATACCGCTCCTTGCCCGACAGGCTGTTGCCGTCCCGATCGAGGCAGTCGACCTCGTAGAGCTCGCAGCCGGCACGCTGGGCGAGCAGCTTGGCCAGCTCGGTCTTTCCCGTGCCGGGCGGGCCGTACAGGAACACGTTGACGCCCTTCGCGCCCTGCTGCGCGGCGGACCGCAGCAGCGGCACCAGGTAGCGCGCGTCCTCGTCGACGTGCGGGAAGTCGTCCGCGGTCAGCGC
>CAYGZN010000543.1:0-2385 GCA_964354355.1 uncultured Burkholderiaceae bacterium
CATGACCCGACTCCACGACAAGGTCTGCATCATCACCGGCGCCACCAGCGGCATCGGCCGCCGCACCGCCGAAGTCTTCGCGGCTCAGGGGGCCCGACTGGTCATCGCGGGCCGGCGCGACGCGGAGGGCCAGGCGGTGGCCCGGGCGATCGGCGCGCGCTGCGACTTCCGCGCAGCCGACGTGACCGACGAGGCGCAGTTCAAGGCACTGATCGAGTTCACCGCGCACAAGCACGGGCGCATCGACTGCCTGTTCAACAACGCCGGCGGACCGGCGCCGGTCGGCGGGATCGAGACGATACCGGTCGACGGGTTCGACGCGGCGATGGCCCTGCTGGTGCGCTCGGTCATGCTCGGCATGAAGCACGTGGCGCCGTTCATGGTCCGCCAGCGCTCGGGCAGCATCATCAACAACGGCTCGGTGGCGGGCACCCGCGCCGGCCTGTCGTCGTCGATGGTGTACTCGGCGGGCAAGGCGGCCGTGATTCACCTGACGCGCTGCGTGGCAATGCAGCTCGGCGAAAGCAACGTGCGCGTCAACTCGATCTCGCCCGGGGGCATCGCCACCGGGATCTTCGGCAAGGCACTGGGCCTGGCGACCGAGCGCGCGGAACAGACGGCCGAAGCGGTCAAGGCCGGTCTGGCCAAGATGCAGCCGATCCCGCGCGCGGGACTCACCGACGACATCGCGCAGGCCGCCGTGTTCCTGGCGAGCGACGAGGCGAGCTTCGTCAACGGGCACGACCTGGTCGTCGACGGCGGTGTGACCGGCGGTCGGCTGTGGGGACCGCACCAGGAGGCGTTACGCGGCATGCGTGCCGCGTTCGGCATCGAGTCGTAGCGCGACCGATCGAGAGCGCGACCGATCGATCCCGGGTCGGCCCGTTGCGCAGCGACCGCAATCAGCCCATGCGCCCCGCCTGGAAGTCGCGCACCGCCTGGACGATCTCCTGCTGCGTGTTCATCACGAACGGGCCGTGCTGGGCGATCGGCTCGCCCAGCGGCCGCCCGGCAATCAGCAGGGCGCGCGCCGATTCGGCCGCCTTCATCACGACCCCGTCGGCACCGGGATCGTTGGCCAGGATCGCCATGCGCCCGGCCGCCACCGGCACGTCCCCGATCGCCAGCTGCCCGCCGAAGACGTAGACGAACGCGTTGAAGGTGGGCGGCAAGGCTTGGCTGAAGGTGGCACCGGCCGGAATCGTCAGGTCGAGGTACAGCGGCTCGGTGGCGTTGCGCTGCATCGCGCCGGTGACACCGTGGCTGGCGCCCGCGATCACGCGAACACGGACGCCCTCGGGCGTTTCGTACGACGGGATCTCGCCGGCAGGGATGTCGCGATACGAAGGCTCGCACAGCTTGTCCCGCGCAGGCAGGTTCAGCCACAGCTGAAAGCCCTCCATGCGGCCGCCCTCCTGCTCGGGCATCTCGGAATGGACCACGCCGCGCCCGGCGACCATCCACTGCACGCCGCCGTTGCTCACGAGTCCCTCGTGGCCGGCGCTGTCCCGGTGGCGAATCCGCCCGGTGACCATGTGGGTGATCGTCTCGAAGCCGCGGTGCGGGTGGTCGGGGAATCCCGCGATGTAGTCATCGGGGTTGTCGGTGCCGAAGGCGTCGAGCATCAGGAACGGGTCGAGCCGGCGCTGCAGGTTCTGCGTCAGCACGCGGCGCAGCCTGACGCCGGCGCCGTCCGAGGCGGCCTGGCCGTCGACCAGGCGCTCGACGCTGCGGGTGTGGAGGACGGCTTCTGCTGCCGGCAGGGTCTGGTGCGTCATGACTTGCGTTTCCGTGTGGGGGTGTGGCCGCGAACCATGAACGCCAGCCCGCCGAACATGCGCCGTTCGAGCAACTGCGGCCGATCGGCCAGCGCACGGCGCACCCGGTTCGCCACCTCGACATCGAATGCCATGCCCTACCCTCCTGTCGGTGCCTGCGGCGGACCATTCTCAGCCGGTGCCGGCCCGCCGTCCGCGGCCGCGGGCGGCTCCGGCTCAACGTCGAGCAGCCGGTGGCTGTCGGCCTCGGGCAGCGCCTCGACCTGGCGCAGCTTGCGCTCGATCGCACGGCTGCGCACCTGGGCCGAGTCCAGCGTATGGGTGACGGTCACCAGCTGCGCGCGCGTGCGCGCCAGCAGATCACCGAACTTGCCGAATTCGGTCTTGACCGCTCCCAGAACGGCCCAGACCTCGCTGGTGCGCTGCTCGACCGCCAGTGTACGGAATCCCATCTGCAGGCTGTTGAGCAGCGCCGCCAGCGTGGTCGGTCCGGCCACGACGACGCGGTGCTCGCGCTGCAGCGCGTCGGCCAGGCCCGCACGGCGCACCACTTCGGCGTACAGCCCCTCGGTGGGCAGGAACAGCAGCGCGAAGTCCGTCGTGTGCG
>CAYGZN010000544.1:0-2375 GCA_964354355.1 uncultured Burkholderiaceae bacterium
CGTTCAGCAGGTCGCGCAGCCGCAGCCGCGCGATCTCGCCGACCTGCGCGAGGTTGTTCTGCAGCTCCTGCTCCGGGTCGTTGTGCAGGCGTCCTTCGAACGCGTGGAAGATCGCCGCCTTGCTGTTGAGCCGCGCGGCGATGATCGCGGGGAAGCCGAACTTCGCGCGATAGGCGCGGTTCAGTTCGGCCAGCCGGGCGAACTCCGCGGGCGCCAGCGCGTCGAGCCCGGCGCTGGACTGCTCGCCCACCGACGCGGCGGTCATCGTGCCGGCGCGGGCCTCCTGGCCGGCAAGTTCGGGATGGGCGTTGAGCAGCGCGATCTGCTCGGCGCGAGACGCCGAGGCCACGACCGCGGCCAGCGCGAGCTGCAGGTCGATGCGCGCGGCAAACGGCCGGCGCGAAAGGGCGCGCTCGGCGATCCACGGCGAGTGCTCGTAGACCTTGCCGAACACGGCCGAGAACTGCGCGGGGCTCATCGCGTTGAGCTGCGCCATCGAGTGCCGCCGCGCGCCGCCGGGGGCTTCCTGCGCCGGCTCGGGCCGGTGGCACACCGCCTCGACGTTGTGCCCGTCGGGGTCGAAGACGAACGCGCCGTAGTAGTGCGCGTGGTACTGCGCCCGCACGCCGGGCCCGCCGTTGTCGCGACCGCCGGCGGCCAGTGCGGCTGCGTGGAAGGCGCGCACCTGGCCCCGGTCGGCGGCGGCGAACGCCAGGTGGATCGAACCGGGCGGCTTGCCGTGGCTGCCGAACCAGAATTCGGGCTTGTCGCGGCCCATCATCGCCCAGCCGTCGCCCTGCATCAGCACGCCAATGCCCAGCGGTGCCAGCGCCGCCTCGTAGAACGCGCGGCTGCGCGCGAAGTCTGCGACGGCGAAGCCGATGTGGTCGACGATCATCGTGGGCTCCCGAAACGCGCCATTGTATCGGGGCCCCGTGCGGCGCGGCGCGGGGCAGTATCCGGCGCGGTCCGGGGCAGTATCCGGCGCGGTGCGGACCTGTAGAATCGGCCGCGTCACCCGCATTCGAGCCACGATGCCTTCCGCCGAACCCGCTCCCGGCACGAGCTTTGGCACGCAGATCCTCGCGCGTGCCGATGCGCTCGCGGCCATCACCGAGGATCCCCCCGGGGTGACCCGAAGCTACCTGACGGCACAGCACCGCCAGGCCGGCGAGCTGATCGCGCAGTGGATGCGCGAGGCCGGCATGAGCGTTCACTGGGACGCGCTGGGCAACGTCGTCGGGCGCTACGCCGGCCAGACGGCCGACGCCCCGGTGGTGATGACCGGGTCGCACATGGACAGCGTTCGCAACGCCGGGCGCTACGACGGGCTGTTCGGGATCCTGTCGCCGATCGCGTGCGTCGCAGACCTGCACCGGCGCGCCCGCCGGCTGCCGGTGGCGATCGAGGTCGTCGCATTCGGCGACGAAGAGGGCGTGCGGTTCGGCGTGTCCCTGATCGGCAGCAAGGCGATGGCGGGACGCTTCGACGCGGCCTGGCTGGACCAGGCCGACGCCGACGGCGTGACGATGCGCGAGGCGCTGCAGCGATTCGGCGGCGACCCGCAGGCCGTTGCCAGCCTGGACCGCCGCGGCGGCGCGGTCGTGGCGTTCGTCGAATCGCACATCGAGCAGGGCCCGGTGCTGCTGCAGGCCGGGCTGCCGCTGGGCATCGTGACCGCGATCGCCGGCGGCTCGCGCATCCGCTGCGCGGTCACCGGCCTGGCCGGCCACGCCGGCACGGTGCCGATGGGCGCACGCCAGGATGCGCTGGCCGCCGCGGCCGAGATGGTGCTGGCGCTGGAGCGGCACTGCACCGAGCACCCCGGACTGGTCGGGACCGTCGGGCGGATGACCGTGCTGCCCGGTGCGATCAACGTGATCCCGCAGGACGTCTCGTTCACGATCGACCTGCGCTCGGGCGACGACGCCACGCGCCACGTGGCGCTCGACGCGGTCCGCGAGCGCTGCCGGGCGATCGCGACGCGACGCGGCGTGCAGGTGGCGTTCGACGTGTTCCTCGAGCTGGGCGCGGCGCCCTGCGATGCGCGGCTGCAGCAGATGCTCGCCGATGCGGTGGCTGCGCAGGGCTTGCCCGTGCACCGCCTGCCGTCGGGCGCGGGGCACGATGCGATGGAGTTCCCGCCGGTCTGCCCGATGGCGATGCTGTTCGTGCGCTGCGGCAACGGCGGCATCAGCCACCATCCGAGCGAGTCGCTGACCGCGTCCGACGCGCAGGTTGCGACGGCTGCGCTGCTGCACTTCTTCGAGCACGTCGACCCGTCGCGCGTGCGCGGCCCGTCTGGGCCGCACGCGGTGGGGCCGCACGCGGTCGGGGGGCGCGCGTGAGCGCCGCAACCTCGACGATGCCCCCGG
>CAYGZN010000545.1:0-2368 GCA_964354355.1 uncultured Burkholderiaceae bacterium
CCGCGTTCTCCTGCGGCGTGCCCACCGTCAGGCGCAGGCAGCCGGCCAGCAACGGGTGCATTCTACCGACATCCTTGATCAGCACGCCGCGCGCCCGCATGCCGGCGGCGACCGCCGGTCCGTCGGCCACGCGCACCAGCACGAAGTTGGCGCGCGACGCGAACGCCGTCACCCCGGGCGTGGCGGCCAGCGCGCGCTGCAGCCCGTCGCGCTCGGCGCGCAGCAGCGCGGCCTGCGCCTGCAGCACGTCGAGGTGCTCGAGCGCGAACTGCGCGGCGGCTTCGTCGAGAACGCTGACGTTGTACGGCGGGCGCACCTTGTCGAACTCGGCGATCCACTGCGGTGCCGCCGCCATGTATCCCAGCCGGATGCCGGCCAGGCCCAGCTTGGACACGGTGCGCATGACCACCAGGTTCGGGTGCCGCGGCAGCTGCGGCATCCACGTGTCGAGCGCGAACGGCTGGTAGGCCTCGTCGATCACGACCAGCCCGGGGGCCTCCTGCAGGATCGACTCGATCGCGCGGTGCTCGAAGCAGTTGCCGGTGGGGTTGTTCGGGTAGGCCAGGTAGACCAGCGCGGGCCGGTGCGCGGCGATTGCGGCCCGCATCGCCGCCATATCCAGCTCGAAGCCCGCGGTCAGCGGCACCGGCACGAAGCGGCTGCCGGCCAGCCGCGCGCTCAGGTCGTACATCACGAACGAAGGCCACGGCGCCAGCACCGTCGCGCCGGGTCGGGCCGTGGCCACCGACAGCATCGTGATCAGCTCGTCCGAGCCGTTGCCCAGCAGGACCTCGCTGCCGTCGGGCACCCCCAGGCGGTCGCGCACCAGCTGCTTGAGCCTCGTGTAGCTCGGCACGGGGTAGCGGTTGATCGCGACCGCGCCCAGCCGCTCGCCGAGCGCGCGCTGCAGGTCGTCGGGCAGGCGATAGGGGTTCTCCATCGCGTCGAGCTTCACGAGGCCGCGCGAGTCGGGCACGTGGTAGCCCGCCATCGCCAGGACGTCCGGCCGCACCAGGTCCTCGGGCCGCACGGTCACGGCTGCTCCAGTCGCATCTCGGCGCTGCGCGCGTGGGCCTGCAGGCCTTCGCCGCGCGCCAGCTCGGCGGCGATCGGCCCGAGCACGCGCGCGCCCGCGGCCGACACTTCGATGATGCTCGATCGCTTCTGGAAGTCGTAGACCCCCAGCGGCGAGGAAAAGCGCGCGGTGCGCATCGTCGGCAGCACGTGGTTGGGCCCGGCGCAGTAGTCGCCCAGCGACTCCGACGACCAGGCACCGAGGAACATCGCGCCGGCGTGCCGGATCCGGTCGGCCCAGCGCTGCGGATCGCGGGTCGCGATCTCCAGGTGCTCGGGCGCGATGCGGTCGGTGATCGCACACGCCTGCTCCAGGTCGCGCACGCGGATCAGCGCGCCGCGATCGGCCAGCGAGCGCGCGATCACGTCGCGCCGCGGCATCGACGGCAGCAGCCGCACGATCGCCGCCTGCACGGCGTCCAGGTAGTCCGCGTCGGGGCATAGCAGGATCGCCTGCGCGAGTTCGTCGTGCTCGGCCTGCGAGAACAGGTCCATCGCGACCCAGTCGACGGGGGTGCTGGCGTCGCTGATGACCAGGATCTCGGAGGGCCCGGCCAGCATGTCGATGCCGACGACGCCGAACACGCGGCGCTTGGCCTGTGCCACGTACGCGTTGCCGGGTCCCACGATCTTGTCGACCGCCGGGATCGTCGCGGTGCCCCACGCCAGCGCGCCGATGGCCTGCGCGCCGCCCACCGTGAACACGCGGTCCACGCCCGCGATGCAGGCGGCGGCCAGCACCAGCGGGTTGCGGATGCCGTCGGGCGTGGGCGTGACCATCACGAGTTCGGTCACGCCGGCCACCTTGGCCGGGATGGCGTTCATCAGCACCGACGACGGGTAGGCGGCCTTGCCGCCAGGCACGTACAGGCCCACCCGATCCAGCGGCGTGACCTTCTGGCCGAGGCGGGTGCCGTCGGGCGTCGTGTACGACCATGACTCGGCGCGCTGGCGCTGGTGGAAGTCGCGGATCCGATGTGCGGCAGCGGCCAGCGCGTCGCGCCGCGCGGACGGAAGGTCCTCGAGCGCGCGCTGCAGCGCCTCGCGCGGTAGTTCCAGCGCCGACGCTTCGGGCACCCGGACGCGGTCGAAGCGCTCGGTGTATTCGAGCAGCGCGGCATCGCCACGGCCGCGCACGTCGGCCAGGATCCCGGCGACGGCCCGCTCGATGGCGTCGTCCTGCGAGGCGTCGTACGCCAGCAGGGCAGCCAGCTGCCGCTCGAAGCCGTCGCGCGTGGCATCGAGCCGGTGGATCGGCGAGCCGCGGCTCGGCGATGGCCCCGGTGCCGCAGCG
>CAYGZN010000546.1:0-2365 GCA_964354355.1 uncultured Burkholderiaceae bacterium
CGACCTGATCATCCTCGACCTGATGCTCCCCGGCGAGGACGGACTGTCGATCGTGCGGCGGCTGCGGGGCGCGAACGACCGCACGCCGGTCATCATGCTGACCGCCAAGGGCGACGACATCGACCGCATCGTCGGCCTGGAGATGGGTGCCGACGACTACCTGCCCAAGCCGTTCAACCCGCGCGAGCTGCTGGCGCGGATTCACGCCGTCATGCGCCGCCAGCCGGCGCCCGATGCGCCCGGCGCGCCCGCCGCCGACATCGGCGAGGTCGTGTTCGGGCCCTTCCGCTTCGACCCGGCGGTTCGCTCGCTGACCCGCAACGGCGTACCCGTTGCGCTGACCAGCGGGGAATACTCGGTGCTCAAGGTGTTCGCCAGGCACCCGCGCGTGCCGCTGTCGCGCGAGAAGCTCATGGTGCTGGCGCGCGGCCGCGAGTACGGGGCGTTCGACCGCAGCCTCGACGTGCAGATCTCCCGGCTGCGCAAGCTGCTCGAGGCCGATCCGCAGAACCCGCGCTACGTCCAGACGGTCTGGGGCGTCGGCTACGTGTTCGTGCCGGAGTGAGGCTCAGCCTGTTCTGGCGCACCTTCGCGCTGATCGCCGCGGTGGTGGTGGCCAGCCTGCTGGCCTGGTTCCAGCTGTTCCGGGCTGCCGAACAGCAGCCGCGGGCCGAACAGTCGGCCTGGGAGATCGCCTCGGTGATCAACCTGACGCGCGCCGCGCTGCTCAACGCGTCCGGCGAGCGACGGCGCGAACTGCTGGCCGACCTGGCGCGCGACGAAGCCGTGCGCGTCGTTCCGCTCGAGCCGACCGACCGCACGGAACCCTGGCCGGACGAGCGCCTGGCGAGCCTGATCGAGGTCAAGCTGCGCCAGCTGCTCGGGCCACCGACGCGCATGGTGAGCCGCGTCAACGGCGACCCGGGCCTGTGGATCAGCTTCGACATCGACGGCGACCCGTACTGGCTCGAACTGGAGCCCGAGCGGCTCGAGCGCCACGCGAGTCGCAACTGGCTCGGCTGGACCGGCATTGCGCTCGTGCTGGCACTGGTCGGCGCGCTGGCGATCAGCCGCGTGGTCAACCGCCCGCTCGCCAACCTGGTGACCGCGATCGACCGCGTCTCGCGCGGCGATCCGCCCGAGCGCCTGAACGAGGACGGCCCGACCGAGATCGCGGCGGTGAACCGGCGCTTCAACCAGCTGGCCACCGACCTGGTGGCGCTCGAGATCGACCGGGCCGAGGCGCTCGCCGGCATCTCGCACGACATCCGCACGCCCCTGACCCGCCTGCGACTGGAAGTCGAGCTGAGTCCGCTGCAGGACGCGCAGAAGGACTCGATGGCCGAGGAGATCGACCGCATCGACGCAATCGTTCGGCAGTTCGTCGACTTTGCGCGACCCGACGCACGCGCAGCGCCGGGCCCGGTGGACGTGCGCTCTACGGTCGAGTCGGTCGTCGACGGCTTCCGGCACGGTGCGGCGGTCCCGGACGTGGCGGTCACGTTCGAGGCGAGCGCCGGGCTGGGGTGGACGGGCCAGGCGACCGAGCTCGAGCGGATCGTCTCCAACCTGGTCGAGAACGCGCGCCGATACGGCCGCACACCCGGCACCGACCGCGCGGACGTGCGCATCGAGGCACGCCGGCAGGGCAAGGCGCTCGAGCTGACCGTGCGCGACCACGGACCCGGCGTGCCCCCCGACCAGCTCGAGCGGCTGACCCGTCCGTTCACGCGCCTGGACGCCGAGCGCAGCCGCGACGGCGGCGCGGGCCTGGGGCTGGCGATCGTCGCCCGCCTGGCCCGCCGTTACCACGGCTTCCTGAGGCTGGAACTGCCCGAGCGCGGCGGACTGCTGGCGCGCGTGACGCTGTTCGACGCGGTCGGCGCCGCAGTGTGATCGCCGCGCGCCGCGGATGCGCCCGCCGCGGATGAATGCAGGCCAACGCGGGGCTCGATAGCCGCTGCCAATCGCAGGCATCGGCACGGTCAATTGGTCATCGCCCGCGCCGGTCGTTACAATCGACGAGTCCTCCGTTCCGGACAGACATCGCTTCACGACTAGGAGATCCGACATGCCGAAGCTCAAGGGCACCAAGACGCACGACAACCTGAAGGCCGCGTTTGCCGGCGAGAGCCAGGCGAATCGCCGCTACCTGTACTTCGCAAACAAGGCCGACGTCGAAGGCCAGACCGAGGTCGCCGCGCTGTTCCGCTCGACCGCCGAAGGCGAGACCGGCCACGCGCACGGCCATCTGGACTACCTGGCCGAGGTCGGCGACCCCGCGACCGACCTGCCGATCGGTTCGTCGGCCAACAACCTGAAGGCCGCGGTGGCCGGCGAGACGCACGAGTACACCGACATGTAC
>CAYGZN010000547.1:0-2351 GCA_964354355.1 uncultured Burkholderiaceae bacterium
TGTCGGACGCGCGCACCGCGGTGATCCGGCTCGCCGAGCCGCACCCGGCGCTCGAGCTGGCGATGACGTGCGTGTTCATGCCGATCCTGCCGCAGCACGTCTACGGCGACGGCCAACCGTTGGCGACCCATCCCCGCAACGCGACCAACGTGGTGGGTTCGGGCCCGTTCCGGGTGGTCGAGTTCAAGCCCGGCGAGTCGATCGTGATGGAGCGGTTCGACGGCTGGTACCAGCCTGGCCGGCCGCTGCTCGACCGGCTGATCTTCCGCAACTTCCGCGACGCCGCGACCGCGCTGCTGGCGTTCGAGCGCGGCGAGATCGACGCGTTCTCCCCGACCGACCCGCGTGACGTCGAGCGCATCCGCAAGGTGCCCGGCATCACCTTCGACGACGACGCCGCGCCCGGGCTCGGGCCGGTCGCGTGGCTGTCGTTCAACACCCGCCACCCGCAGCTCGCCGACAAGCGGGTGCGCCAGGCGATCAGCTACGCGATCGACCGCGACTTCATCGTGAAGTCGCTGTTCGCCGGCTGGCACGTGCGCGCGACCGGGCCGATTCCGCCCGGCCGGCCGTTCTACTCGGCGGACGTGCAGCGCTACGACCACGACCTGCGCAAGGCGAGCGAACTGCTCGACGCGGCGGGGCTGCGGCCCGGCGCCAACGGCATGCGGGCCGCGTTCAGCGTCGACTACATCCCCGGCATCGCCGACCTGCGCACGACTGCCGAGTACCTGCGGCCTGCGCTCGGCAAGGTGGGCCTGGACGTGTCCGTGCGCAACTCGCCCGACTTCGGCAGCTGGGCCAAGCGCGTGTCGACCTACCAGTTTGACCTGAACGTCGACACCAACTGGACCTTCGGCGACCCGGTGATCGGCGTGCACCGCGCCTGGATGTCGACCAACATCCGGGAGGGGGTGATCTGGACCAACACCCACCGCTACGTCAACCCGAGGGTCGACGAGCTGCTGGCGTCGGCGGCCAGGGAGCGCGATGTCGCGAAGCGCACCGCGATGTACCGTGAGTTCCAGCAGATCGTCGTCGACGACGCACCCGCGGCGTTCCTGTACAGCCCGCGCTATTCGACCGGGTATCAGCGCAGGGTCGTCGATCCGCAGCTCGACGTCTGGTACCAGCCGGCGGTCCGGACCTGGGTGCGGGGGTAGCGCAATCGCGCGCCGTCGGCGGGCGACGCGTCGACGGGCGATGCGTCGGTGCGTGGCGCTCGGCGCTGATCAGTGCCGGCGGGCGCCCAGCAAGCCTGCGATCGCCGCCAGCGGCAGCGCCGAGCGCGGCAGGTACGGCACGCGCCACAGGCCGCCGTGGTTGGCCGTCCCGGCCAGCCGCAGCAGCGGGTTGTCCGTCGCGGTCGCCGGATCGTCCGCCTGCTTCGCGCAGCGCAGGTCGTGCACCCAGAGCGCCGCGGCCAGCGCGTGGGTGGTCTCGGGCGCGAACACCTCGACACCGAACAGGTGCGCGCCGTCGAACCCGGCCTTCAGCGCACGGTTGTGCGTCACCGACGCGGTGGTGGTCGAAGGCGTGACGTTCAGCGACACCCGCTGACCGGCGTCGCGCGCCACGACGGTCCGCCACTGCTGCAGCCGTTTGGCCAGCGCGTAGTTGGGGCCCTGCTCGATCACTGCGCAGTCGACGATGCCGTAGCCGGCGCCGTCGTCGGTGCGCCGCAGGCCGGTGACGTGGGGTTGCATCAGCCGCCCGCCCGACAGGGCGCGCAGGCCGGCATCGATCGCGCGGCGCGCCGGACTGCGCTGCGCGTAACGCTGCATCGCGGCCTCGGCCACCGGCGGCGCGACGGCGAACACGTCGGTCGGCGTCGCCAGGAACATCAGCGTGTGCTCGTGGCCCGAGTCGCTGCGTCGGGCCATCAGCGCGTCCATCGCCATCGCCACGCGCACGTGCCGCTCGCCGTCGAGGTAGGCGATCGCCGCCAGGTCGAGCGGGCGGTCCAGGGCTTCCAGCCAGGCGGCGATCTCCGGCGTCTCGGTCAGCAGATCGGCGCCGGCCTGAGACAGCCACGACTCGGCGGGCGCGTCGCCGGCAAACCGTCCCCGGGCCGGTGCGATCAGCCGGGCGTTGCCGGCGTTCACGGTCGCAACGATCCGGCGCCAGACGCCGGGATCGGGCCGATCCACCGCGACGATGTTCGCGCGCCATCGGGACAGCCATTCCAGCGGGCCCGCCTCGGAGCCGGCGCCCAGCAGCACGAGCGTGCGGTCGGACAGGTCCAGCCATTCGGGGTGGTCGATCACGCGCAGCAATGCCTGGGCATGGCCCGGTTCGACGATCCCGTCCGCTTGCCAGCGTGCGATCTGGGCCAGCAGTGCGTCGCCTCG
>CAYGZN010000548.1:0-2348 GCA_964354355.1 uncultured Burkholderiaceae bacterium
GTCGATCCCGCTCGGCGTGATCAGCATGCCGTCGGCGGTGCGCACGCTCACGTTGCCCGAGCTGCCGTGCATCATGCCGGCCGCGGCGAGTGCCCGGTAGCCATTGACGATTGCGTCGCGCGAGGCCGATCCGTCCCGACTCTCCATCGTCATCCTCCCTGGTGCATGCGATCGAGTACCGTCTCGAACGCATCCTCGGCGCCGAGCTTGCCGGACTTCAGACAGAACGCGGTCGGCGCGCGGTCATCGCAGACTGCGACCGGCATGTACGGCGCCGCGAACGGCCCCACTGCGAGGCGTGTGACGCCCATGCGCTGCAGCACAGCACCCGCGGTTTCGCCGCCCGCGACGAGGAAGCGGCGGGCACCCGCGTCCCAGAGGCGCTGCGCGAGCTCGCCAAGCAGTCGTTCGGCGAGCCCGGCCGCCTTCGCGATGCCCAGACGCTGTTGCACGCGCTGCACGGCCTCAGGCGCCGCGCTGGTTGCGATCGCCACCGGCCCGTTGCGCATTGCGCGCGTCGCGTGCTCCATCAGCTCACCGACCGCGGCGTCCACGTCGTCGAGCGTCTCGAGATCGACCCATAGCACCGGGTGGCGCTCGCCGAAGTGCCGCAGCTGGGCAATCGTGCGTTCCGCGCAGCTGCCTGCCAGGACCACGCCGGGCCCCGCCACCGCGGGCAACCGGACCGGTCGGCCGTCGCCGCTGAGCGCCCCGCGCTCGCGCCAGCGGGCGGGGAAGCAGGCGGCGATCGTCGCGTTACCGGTCATCAGCGGCCAGTCCGCGGTCACCTCGGCGACAACGTCGAGGTCGGCGCGGCAGATTGCGTCGACGATCGCGTGCGGTGTGCCGGCCGCCGCGAGCTCGTCCGCGCGACGCCGCACCGCGGCCGCGCCGTCGCGCACGACTTCGTGCGGGATCAGGCCGACGCGCCGCGGCGTCTGCCGTTGCAGCACTCGCACCAGGTCCGGGTCGGTCATCGGGGTGAGCGGGTCGAAGCGCTTGGGTGACTCCGAGATGAGCCGGTCCCCGGCGAACAGGTGCCCCTGGAATACGGCACGGCCGTAGTCCGGGAACGTCGGGCAGTAGGCGGTGAGCAACGCACGGGTGCGTTCGAGCAGCAGGTCGGCGCAGGGGCCGATGTTGCCGCGGTCAGTCGAATCGAAGGTCGCGCAGTACTTGAAGAACAGCCGTTGCGCGCCAGCGGCAAGCAGCGCTTCGGCGCCCGCGCCGAAGGCGCAAACCGCTTCCTCGACCGGTGCGACCCGAGTCTTCTGCGCGACGACCACCGCCTGCGCACCCTCGCAGTGGCGCACGTCAGCCGGGTCGGTGACGAAGGCGGTGTCGACGCCCTCGGCCGCCATCGCGGCGGCCAGCTCGAGCCCGCCGGTCAGGTCGTCGGCCAGTGCTCCCCACAGCATGCGCTGGCCTCCTTCGCGACAGGATTGCGCCTCATAGACATATCCTATACGCTCGTTTCATCCCCTGTCGAGGCGAGCCGAATGAGCGCCGTGCGTTCCGACGAAGCTATCCTGCCCGTGCGAGCCCGCGATGCGGCACTGCGCGACCGCGCCCGGCGGGTGATCCCCGGAGGCATGTTCGGCCATATGAACGCGGCTTCGCTGCCGCGTTCGTATCCGCAGTTTTTCGAGGCCGCGGAGGGCTGCCGGCTGCGCGACGTCGACGGCAACACGCTGATCGACTTCATGTGCGCGTACGGGCCGATGATCGTCGGCTACCGCAATCCGCAGGTTGACGAGGCGGCCGCGCGCCAGGCGCGCAGCGGCGACCTGATGACCGGCCCGACCGAGCGGATGGTCGAGCTCGCCGAGCGGCTGGTCGCGCTGCTGCCGCACGCGGACTGGACGCTGTTCCAGAAGAACGGCACCGATGCCACGACGCTGTGCGTGACGATTGCGCGCGCGGCGACCGGTCGGCGCAAGGTCATCGTGGCGCGGGGCGCCTATCACGGCGCCGCTCCCTGGTGCACGCCGTATCCGGCGGGCGTGACTGCCGAGGACCGCGCGAACCTGCTGCACTACGAGTTCAACGACCTGGACAGCCTGCACCGCGCGGCGGAGTCGGTGCGCGGGGACGTGGCCGCGGTGATCGTGTCGGCGTTCCGGCACGACCTGGGCCGCGACCAGCAGCTGGCCGATCCGGCCTTCGCGCGCGGCGTGCGGGCGCTGTGCGACGAGACAGGCGCGCAGCTGATCCTGGACGACGTGCGGGCGGGCTTCCGGCTCGATCTGCGCGGCAGCTGGGAGCCTCTCGGCGTGCGCCCGGACCTGTCCGCGTGGAGCAAGGCGATCGCCAACGGCTATCCGCTCGCCTTCGTCTCCGGCGCCGAG
>CAYGZN010000549.1:0-2340 GCA_964354355.1 uncultured Burkholderiaceae bacterium
CGGCCAGCAGCGCCGACAGCAGGATCAGGCCGCCTCCGGCCAGCGTTCGGCCGGTCAGGGTCCCCTGCCCCATCAGCGCCGCCGAGCCCGATGCGAACATGACCTCGCTGAGCATGACCACGGCGGTGACGTTGGCGGGCAGCCGGGCCGCGCCCCGTTGCAGCGCGAGGTTGCCGACCAGGAACATCGCGGCCAGCAGCAGCACGCCCGGTAACCAGGGCGCCGGCGGCCAGGCCGGGGCGGGCACGGTGCCCGCCAGCGTGAGCACCAGCGCCAGCAGGCCGGCCACCAGCATCCCGCCGCCGAACATTGCCAGCGCGCGTGCCGATTCGGGCTGGCCGGCCTCGCGACGCAGCAGCACGTTGGTCAGCGCGAAGCTCGCGCCCCCGGCCAGCGCGAGCCAGTCGGCCAGGCCCTCGGGAACGGGCCACGCCGCGCCGGGCGGGCGCAGCACGATCGCCGCGCCGGCCAGCGCGATCCCAATGCGAACGATCGCCACCGGGCGCAGCGGCTCGTGCAGCAGCATGCGCGCCAGCAGCACCGCCCACATCGGCATCAGGTAGAACAGCAGCACCACCCGAACCACGTCGCCGATCGTGACCGCCCAGTTGAAGCAGGCGTTGGTCAGTCCGCTGGCAAGCACCAGCAGCCACAGCGCGCGGGTGCGCAACACCTGCGCCGGCGCCGAGCGCCGCCACGCCACGATCAGCACGCTGATCAGCGCGTAGACCAGCGCGGTGGCCCACAGGCTGTGCAGGCCCTGGTCCTGGACCGCCCGGAACGGCCACCACGAAATGCCCCACAGGAACGCGTTGACGAGCAACGCCGCCACGGCCACGCCGGACCGATCGTCGCGCCGGCCAGGCAGGCGGGGCTGTCGATCGTTGTCGGATCGGCTAGCGAAGCTCATCGGCCAGCAGTTCCGCGATCGCCCCTGGTGCCCCGAGGCGGACTCGAACCGCCACGCCTTTCGGCCGCGGATTTTAAGTCCGCTACGTCTACCGCTTTCGTCATCGGGGCCGGGACCAACGAGGGCTGCCAAGGGTAACATCGCCGCCATGGAGGGGACGATGGCGAACCTGTCGCAGTCCGAGGTCGACCACTATCGCGAGCACGGCTACGTGGTGCCGCGCTGGACGCTGCCCGCCGACCAATTGGCGCGGCTGCGCGGCACGCTCGAGCGCCTGATCCGGGACAACCCGGGCGTGCGGCCCGAGCGGCTGGTCAGCGCGCACATCGAGGGCCGAAATGCGGAGGGCGTGCGCGGCAGCAGCGACTTCCTCGAGCTGGCGCGCGAGCCCGAGCTGCTGGACCGGGTCAGCCAGCTGATCGGCGACGACGTCGTGCTGTGGGGCTGCCAGATCTTCTGCAAGCCCGGCGGCGACGGCATGGAAGTGCCGTGGCATCAGGACGGCCACTACTGGCCGATCCGCCCGCTGGCGACCTGCACGGTGTGGCTCGCGCTGGACGCCTCGACGCGCGACAACGGCTGCCTGCGGGTGATCCCGGGCTCGCACCAGGCCCGGCACACCTACCCGCACCTGCGCGAGGATCGCGACGACGTCGTGCTGAACCAGCGCACCGACGACGCCCGCTTCGATGCCTCGCTGGCCGTGGACATCGAACTGCAACCCGGCCAGATGTCGATGCACGACGTCTACCTGATCCACTGGTCGAACCCGAACCGCTCGACGAAGCGGCGCGCGGGCGTGGCGATCCGGTACATGCCGGGCACGTCGGTGTTCGACCGCACGCTGATGGCGCCCGGCGCCGCCAGCGGCTACCAGGTCGACTTCACGAGCCGTCCCCTGTGGTTGTTGCGGGGCATCGATCGCACGGGGCGCAACGACTTCTCGATCGGCCACGACCCGCTCGAAGCGGACGGCTAGCGCCGGGGGGCGCCTAGAGCCCGGGGCCGCCCAGACCCTGCCAGGCGCAACCGCGGTCGGTCCGGTTGCCCCGCCGCCACTCGGCCCGCCAGCCGAACATCGCATCGGCCATCGTGTCGCGACACAGTCGCGGCAGGAGTTCCAGCGAAAACAGCTGACCGTCCGGCCCGGTGCCGGCCCAGCGCAGCGTCTGGCCCGCGAGCCCGGCGCCGGACGCGCTTGCCGATGCTGGTTCGGCCTTCAGCGCGACATCGGGCTCGCCCGGGCGCGACAGCGTCAGCAGCCCGCCCGATGCGACGGTGACCGACCAGAACGGCTCGTTGCCGGTCGCGCGCCACGCGGCCGCCGGCCGCGGCGCGCAGCCACCCTCGGCGGTCGCGCGGTTCAGGCGGAACAGGTGCAGGCCCGCGCCGGCCGGCCGGGCGAAGATCTCCACGTACAGCCTGCTCCG
>CAYGZN010000550.1:0-2333 GCA_964354355.1 uncultured Burkholderiaceae bacterium
TGGATGCGCGCCAGAACGCGCGCATCGACCGCGTCACGCCGCTGGAGAACCCGGCCGTCAACGGCCCGTGGATCTGCAACAAGGGACGCGACCTGGCGCAGATCTTCGAGCGCGCGCGCGCCGGGAAGGCGATGCTCAAGGGCCGGCCGGTCGAGCTGCAGGTCGCCGTCGACAGCGCACGCGCGCTGATCGGCGCCGCGCGCCAACCGGTGGCGCTGGTGTCGAGCTGGGGCTCGAACGAGGAGCTGGCGGCGTTCGACGCCGCGCTGGGCCGGCGTTTCACCTGCCACGTCAAGTCCGACTGGCTGCCGGCGCCGGGCGAGCGCATCGAGGACGACGTGCTGATCCGGCCCGACAAGAACCCGAACCGCGCGGCGGCGTGCGCACGCTTTCACGCGCTGCCCGCCGATCCGCGCACGGCTTTCCCGCCCGGATGCGACCTGGTGCTGGTGTGGGGCGAGGGCTTCAGCTTTGCGCAGCTGCCGCCCGGCGTGAAGATCGTCTACCTGAACGCCTACCTGCAGCCCGAGAACGGCCACGCCGACGTATTCCTGCCGATCAGCGTGCAGACCGAGCGCGCCGGCCACTACACCAACTTCCAGGGCGTCGTGAGCGCCTTCCAGGCCTGCTTCGCGAAGCAGGCCGGCGTCGCCGACGCCGAGACGCTGTTTCCCGCGCTGGCCGGGGGGTCGACGCCATGACCCAGGACCTGAGCGTCTACCTCGTGTTCATCGCCTACGCGGTCGGCATGCTGATGACCTTCGGCACCGTGCTGACCTGGGTCGAGCGCAAGCAGGCCGCGGTGATGTCCGACCGCATCGGTGCCAACCGCGCCTACGTGCGGATCCCGTTCACGCAGGTCAAGCTGGTCTGGTGGGGCCTGTTCCACGGGCTGGCCGACGGGCTGAAGATGCTGGTCAAGGAGGACTTCAAGCCGCGCAGCTACGACTGGTACGCCTATGCGGTCGCGCCGTGGGTGGTGTTCACGCCGGTGCTGCTGGTGTTCGGCGTGGTCCCGTTCGGCGGCATGCTCGACCCGGGGCGGCTGTTCCCGGCGCTGGCCGACTGGTTCGGCGGGCGCACCTACCCGATGCAGATCGCGCGGCTCGACGCCGGGCTGCTGATGGTGTTCGCGTTCAGCGGCTTGACCATCATCGGCACGATGCTCGCGGGCTGGGCCTCGGCCAACAAGTTCTCGCTGCTGGGCGGCTTGCGCGCCGGCTCGCAGATGATTTCGTACGAGCTGGTGATGGGCCTGACCGTGCTCGGGCTGATCCTGATCTTCGGCACCGTCGACCTGGACTCGATGGTGCGCCAGCAGTCGGGCGTCGTGCTGGGCGCGGTGCCGGCCTGGGGCGTGGTCTACCAGCCGTTCGCGGCGGTGCTGTTCATGACCGCGGCCATCGCCGAGAACAAGCGCATCCCCTTCGACCTGCCCGAGGCCGAGTCCGAGCTGATCGCCGGTTACTACACCGAGTACAGCGCGATGAAGATGGGCCTGTTCATGTTCGCCGAGTTCATCGAGATCGCGATCATCGGCGCGCTGTTCACCACGCTGTTCCTGGGCGGCTACAACCTGCCGTACATGAACGACGCCGGCTTCGCGCTGCCCGGCGGCTACACGATCGCGATGAGCCACGGGGCGGTCGTCGTCACGCAGCTGGTGACGTTCCTGGTCAAGGTGCTCGTGGTCTGCAGCTTCCAGATCCTGGTGCGCTGGTCGCTGCCGCGCTTTCGCTACGACCAGGTGCTGCGCTTCGCGTGGAAGTTCATGCTGCCGCTGGCACTGGCCAACCTGGCCGTCACCGCCGTGCTGGTGTGGTCGCACCAGGGGGCGCCGCAGTGAAGACGCCGTACAAGCGCAGGCAGTACTGGAACGCGCCGACGCTGTCGGTGTGGGAGCGTGCGTACCTGCCCGAGATCCTGCGCGGCCTCGCCATCACCGGCGGCGTGTTCCTGCGCAACATGAGGCGCTGGATCACCGGCAGGAAGGGGGCGCTGACCACCTACTACCCGGAGGAGACGCGCTTCGACTACGCGCCGGGCAACCGCGGCAAGCACGTGCTGACGCAGCGCCCCGACGGCCGCCCGCAGTGCGTGGCGTGCAACATGTGCGCCACGGTGTGCCCGGCCAAGGTGATCGAGATCGAGGCGGGGTTCGACCCGACCGACGCCGCGCACCCGAAGTATCCGGTGCGATTCGAGATCGACTACTCGCGCTGCATCTTCTGCGGGCTGTGCGTCGAGGCCTGCCCCGAGGACGCGATCCGCATGGCCAAGGAAACGCCGGGGCTGCCCGCCGAGGACCGCCACCAGATGTGGCTGACGATGGA
>CAYGZN010000551.1:0-2331 GCA_964354355.1 uncultured Burkholderiaceae bacterium
CGCGCCGCGATCGCGGCACCTGCGGGCTGGGCACCGCGAACTGCGCGACCTCGACCGCAAGCGGGCCCCGACCGCTGGCCACCGCGTCGGCGACCCGCTCCCAGGGCTGCCCCGCTGCCGCGCCGTCGGGCGCGGGCGGCGCCAGCAGCACCGTCGATTCAGCGGTCACGTCCAGCGCCTCGTGCGACGCGTGGATCGCGAACCGCACGACCGGGTTGCCGAAGTAGTCGTCGCCATGGTCGATCCAGTCGGGCCGCGGCTCGATTCGCAGCGCATGCCCGACCAGCCGCTGCCCGGGCAGCTCGCGCGGGCGCAGGTGCGCGAGCTGCCACGACTGGGACACCGGATGCTCGTAGCTGTAGCGGGTCTCGTGCAGCACGTGCACGCGCCGTTGCGGCGCGTCGCGCGCCACGCGCGCCTCAGGCTGCGAACGTGGCGAGGGCGCGGTCATCGGCGTGGGTGAAGAAACGCAGCGACAGGCGATCCGACAGCGTGGCCGCGCCGGCGGCCACGGCGTCGAGCCAGGCTGGCAGGTCACCGTCCGGCGTCAGGCGTGCAGCGTCGGCGAACGGGCCGAGCCCTGCGAGCACCGGCGGCAGCAGCCCGGCGCCTTCTGCCCCGACCGCGCGCTCGATTCGCCCGACGAAGTCCGCGAGGCCCCGCAGCATGAACGCGACCGCGCGCGGGTTGGTGTCGTCGCGCACCAGCAGGTCCAGCACCGGCAGCCACTCGGATGCGCCCATGTAGCGGGACCGGTAGGTGATCACCGAATCGCAGAACTCGAGCAGCCAGTCGAGCCCCGACGTGCGCCCTTCGCGCGTGGCGGTCGCCACGGCCATGCTGACCAGCCGGATCCGCTCGATGCGCCGGCCGACCGACAGGAACCGCCAGCCGGTGTCGCGGGTCATGCCGTCCAGCGCGAAACCGGTCAGCGTCATCAGGTCGTTGATCGTGCGATCGAGCGCGCCGAGCGCGACCGGCAGGTCGGGACGGGCCGTAAACGCGGCGTGCTGCAGCAGCCGGTGGATGGTCCGCCAGTTGTCGGTGGACAGGCGCTCGCGCAGTCCGTAGGCGACCCGCTGCACGTTCTGCAGGATGGCGGGCAGGCTGTCCGGCCGCTCGGCGTCGAACGCCGCGGCCAGCAGCACGGCCTCGGTCTCGTCCTTCTCGAGCAGGCCGGCGGCTCGGGCCAGCGCCAGCAGCGGGCGCTGCGCCGGGCGGTCCTCTTCCTCATCGGCCGCGAAGCGCGGCAGCGCCACGCGCAGCAGGCGGGCCGTGCCCTCGGCGCGCTCGGCGTAGCGCCCGAACCAGAACAGGCTCTCGGCCACCCGCGACGACAGGTCCGACCCCGAGCGGACCAGGTCGGCCGGCCCGACCGTCGCGCGCAGCAGCGTCAGCGACGTGTTGACCGGGGCCGCCGACAGCACCCAGGTGTCCTTGGACGCGCCGCCGCGCTGCATCGAAATGACGCGCGCGTCGTGGGTGCCGGCCACGCGTGCCAGGCCGCCGGGCATCACGTGGTAGCCGTTGCGCGTGGCCACCGCGAACACCCGCAGGCCGACCGAGCGGGCGCCGAGATGGCGCGGATCGCGCGCGTCGTAGACCGGGGCCTGCGACAGCCGCACGAGTTCCTGCGCAAACCAGGCCTCGGGCTGGCGGCGAATCCGCGCGACCAGGGCCCGGACCTGCCGTGCGTCCAGGTCCTGGCCGAATACGGGCTCCTGGCGAAGGATCGGATCGGCCGGCTTGAACACCAGGTCGCGCAGCCGCGGCAGCGCGTCCGACAGCGCCGCTGCCTCGCCCAGCCACCAGGTCGCGATCGACGGCATGCGCAGCGGCTCGCCCAGCAGACGCTCGCACAGTCGCGGCAGGAACCCCATCAGCGCACCGGACTCGAGAACGCCCGAGCCGATCGCGTTGGCGATCAGCACGCTGCCGCGTCGCGCGCATTCGGTCAGTCCCGGCACGCCCAGCGCCGAATCGGCACGCAACTCGAGCGGGTCGCAGAAGTCGTCGTCCTGCCGCCGCAGGATCGCGTGCACGCGGTTCAGCCCCTCGACCGTCTTGAGCCAGACCTTGCCGTCGCGCACCGTCAGGTCGCTGCCTTCGGCCAGCGTGAAGCCGAGGTAGCGGGCCAGCAGCGTGTGCTCGTGGTAGGTCTCGTTGTAGGGCCCCGGCGTCAGCAGCACCGTCAGGCCCTGGCCGTCGCCACCCGGCGAGAAGTGCGCGAGCGACTCGCGCAGCGTCGCGAAGAACCCCGCCAGCCGCTGCGCGCGCAGTTCGCGGAGCAGCCCGGGGAAGACCCGCGAGACGATCAGCCGGTTCTCGATC
>CAYGZN010000552.1:0-2328 GCA_964354355.1 uncultured Burkholderiaceae bacterium
GGCCAGCGTGGATTTGCCGTGGTCGATGTGGGCGATGATGGAGAAGTTGCGGATGTGGTGTTGGTTCATAGCGGGAATATACGAAATGTCAGGCCTTCCCACAGCCCACCGCAGATGGGCCGCTGGCGTTGTCTGAGGTTCGTGGGGGTACGGTCACGGTTGGCACTCAAGAACGGATCCCGGCCCTCTACGGGGTTTCGTCTACCGCCCCGCAGGGGCGGAATGGACGATCCGAACCCACATTCCCTAAAACTCCGTCGCGGAACTGAAGTTGAAATCCCGGACCACCATCGGCGGCAGGGCCAGGGCGCCCACTGCCACCTCGCTGCCGGCCGGCATCAGCGGGCCGATCAGCGCCACGTTCGAGAACACCCGCACCAGCGAATCGGTGAACCGCATGTTGCGGACCGGGCGGGCGACCTTGCCGCGCTCTCCCTCGACGGCTTCGAGATCCCCGGCGATGCGCTGCTGGGCGGTGCCGAGGGCAACGGTTTCAAGCAGCTGATGCGAACCTTCGAGAGCGCGCGCATCCAGACCGCCGCGCGCGCGGTCGGCGTCGCGCAGCGCGCGTTCGAGCTGGGCCTGGCCTACGCGATGCAGCGCGAGCAGTTCGGCCGGCCGATCCTGTCGTTCCCGCGGGTGGCCGACAAGCTCGCTTGGATGGCCGTCGAGACGATGGTCGCGCGCCAGCTGACGCTGTACGCCGCGCGCGAGAAGGACGCGCACCGGCGCTGCGACATCGAGGCCGGCATGGCCAAGCTGCTGGCCGCGCGCGTGGCGTGGGCCA
Source organism: uncultured Burkholderiaceae bacterium (assembly GCA_964354355.1). Classification (GTDB taxonomy): domain Bacteria; phylum Pseudomonadota; class Gammaproteobacteria; order Burkholderiales; family Burkholderiaceae_E; genus CAYGZN01. Next base: position 788 of record CAYGZN010000552.1, read on the forward strand.
ACGCCGACAACGCCGTGCAGGTCCACGGCGGCAACGGCTACGCGCAGGAGTACCCGATCAGCCGCGTGCTGGTCGACGCGCGCATCCTGAACGTGTTCGAGGGCGCCGCCGAGATCCAGGCGCACATCGTGGCGCGGGGATTGCTGGGGTAGGACCCCTCGCCCGCCAGGACCCCTCGCCCGCTATTGCACCACCGTCGGCATGGGTATACGCTGGGGCGAGAAGAGGGCCGCCCGCAGGGCCTGCGCGATTCCTGATCGGCACACGGTGGAGGAGACCCATGGTGGCGAATCGAAGTGCGGGTAGCGGTGCCTTGCGCCGTAGCGTCCGGCCGGTATATGCCGCCGCGCTTGCGGCGCTGCTCTTTTGCGGCGCGGCCAGCGCCCAGAAGCAGGGCGGCAGCATCACGGTCGGCATGGAACTCGACGTCGCGGGCTTCGACCCGCTGAAGGTCGGCGTGTACGACACCGGCGCCAACATGGTGGCGTCTGCGCTGTTCGACACCCTGACGAGCCTGGATGCGTCGGGCAAGGCGGTGCCGAAACTCGCGCTGTCGTGGACCCACTCCGAGGACTTCAAGACCTGGACCTTCAAGCTGCGCCCGAACGTGAAGTTCCAGGACGGCACGCCGTTCAACGCGCAGGCGGTCAAGTGGAATTTCGACCGGCAGAAGGATCCCGCCAACAAGTGCCGCTGCGCGTTCTACATCTCCAGCGTCCAGCGCGTCGACGCCCCGGACGACCTGACCGTCGTCTACCGACTGACGGATCCGGCGATGGCGTTGCCCGAAACCCTGGCGCGAATCGGTTCGAACAACGCGATCCAGTCGCCGGCGGCGATCACCGCCAGGGGGGACGACTACAACCGCAACCCCGTAGGAACCGGGCCGTTCATCCTGAAATCGTGGACGGCCGGCGATCGCATCGTCGTCGAGCGCAACCCCAACTACTGGAACCCCGGCCATCCCCGGCTCGATCGCATCACGTTCAAGCCGCTGCCCGATGCCCCCGCGCGGTTCGCGAGCCTGCAGTCGGGCGAGGTCGACCTGATCTACCATGACGAGTACGACCCCGACAACGTCAGGAAGGCCATGGCCGACCGCCGTTACACCGTCCACGAGTTCGTCGGCTCCGGCGCGTGGGTGTACGCGTTCAACACCAAGGTGCCGCCTTTCGACGACGTGCGTGTGCGCCGTGCGCTGGTGATGGCGATCGACCGGCGCAAGATGTCGCAGGCGATCACCGGCGGGCTGGCGCGTCCCGCGACCAACCCGTACGGCGACGGCTCCTGGGTGAAGTGCAGCGACGACGGTGCCTTGCCCTACGATCCCGCCCAGGCGCGCGCGCTGCTCAAGGACTACGGCAAGCCGGTCACGTTCAAGATGATTGCGACGGCCACGCCGCGGGGTCGTGCAGTCGGCCAGGTGCTGCAGCAGTTCTGGAAGCAGGTGGGCGCCACGATGGAGCTGGACCAGGTCGACCAGGCGGCGATCGTGCCGCGCGCCTTCCAGCGGCAGTTCCAGCTCACGCCGTGGCGCATCG
>CAYGZN010000553.1:0-2327 GCA_964354355.1 uncultured Burkholderiaceae bacterium
GGCACGGGCTCGATCCCCGGCGGCGTCAACAAGTCGGTCTCGAGCGCCGAGCGCGACGAGCTGCTCGCCGGCGTCGACGAGATCGTCGACTGGTGTCTCGATGCGGTGCGGCTGGTGCAGACGCTGCATGCGCAGTCGCCGGCGCAGTACGACGCGTTCGGCCGGGTGCCCTCGAAGATGGTGTCGATGGTCGACGCTGACGGCGCGATGGACCTGTACGACGGCGGCCTGCGGGTCCGCGACGAACTCGGTGGGCTGCTGCACGACCACCTGACGCCCGACGCGTACATGGACCTGGTCGAGGAGGAGGTGCGGCCCTGGAGCTACATGAAGTTCCCGTACCTGCGTGCGCTGGGCCCTGAGTCGGGCTGGTACCGGGTCGGGCCGCTGACGCGCGTGCAGAACTGCGACCGCATCCCGACGCCGATGGCCGAAGCCGAGCGCAGGGGCTTCCTCGACCACTACCGGGGCGCACCCGTGCACGCGCCGCTGGCCACCCACTGGGCGCGGATGATCGAGATGCTGCACGCGGCGGAAACGGTGCGCGACCTGCTGCACGACCCGCTGATCGGGGGCGACGATCTCGTGGCCCGCGGCGAGCCGGTCCGATCCGGCATCGGCATCATCGAGGCGCCGCGCGGCACGCTGATCCACCAGTACCGCGTCGGCGACGACGACCTGGTGACGATGTGCAACCTGATCGTGTCGACGACCCACAACAACCAGGCGATGCACGAGGCGATCCGCGAGGTCGCGCGCCGCGACCTGGACGGTCGCGAGATCACCGAAGGGCTGCTGAACCACATCGAAGTGGCGATCCGCGCGTTCGACCCGTGCCTGTCGTGCGCGACCCACGCATTGGGCAAGATGCCGCTGGCGGTCGAGCTGCTCGACGCCGGCGGCGACACCGTCGACCGGGTCACGCGCGACGACCGCGGCCTGGTTCACCTGCCCGCGCGTTGAGCGCTGACTCGTGACGGCTCGGGTCGGCGACGCGATGCGCGCTGCCGCATGAGGGCGTCGCCGTGACCGCCGCGATCGTGGTGTTCGGCTTCGGCAATCCCGGACGGGGCGACGACGGCCTCGGCCCGGCGATCATCGAGCGCCTCGACGACCACCTGGTGCGCACCGCCCGGACCGCCGAGGTCGAGACGGTCGTCGACTTCCAGCCGCAGATCGAGCACGCAGCCGACCTGCGCGGGCGCGCGCTGGCAGTCTTCGTGGATGCCGGCACCGGCACGCCGGAGCCGTTCACGCTGGCCAGGCTGGCGCCGTCGGCGCGGTTCACGCACTCGAGCCACGCGCTGGACCCGGCTGCGCTGCTGCACGTGTACCGCGAGGCGTTCGGCGCGCCGCCGCCGCCCGCGTACCTGCTGTGCGTTCGGGGCTACGGATTCGGGCTCGGCGAACCGATCGGCGACGGTGCCCGCGCGAACCTGGCGGCCGCGTGGGACGCGCTGTGCACGCTGCTGGATCGCTACCGCCCGAATCGGCGATCGCCGCTCACCGTGCCGTGAGCCGCTCGGCTCCCGGCCCGACGCGAGTCCCGCGGGCTTCGCCGAGCGCCCGGTGCGCGGCGTCCTTGTGCTGGCGCCACCACGCCAGCATCGCGTCGAAGTCGCCGTTGAACCTCGTCTTCTTCAGGTCCTCGAAGATCGCGCTGCAGGCGGCGGCAGTGCCGCCGTCCAGCAGCGCAACGGTGGCGGCGTAGTCGCACGCCCAGAAGCTGCGCTCGAGTCCGGACGGCGCGCCCGCGTGCGACGCCGCGGCCGTCGATCGCGGCACCTGCGCAGGGTCCTGCGCCGCCGCGCTGCCGCAGTACCCCGCGAGCGCGCCCGCGCAGCCAAACGCACCCGCGCAGGCGAGCACGACCGCGCTCGTGCGGCCCGCCCTGCGGTGCCCGCACCCATCGAGTTGCTGGTTCATCGGAATCCTCCGTGTTTGCTGGCGGACAGCGCTGTTCTTCCGGGCGGTCGGCGGTCGGCGGCCGGCGGCCCGCGGGTGGCGCCGCACGGGTGCTGCTCCGGGCTGGCGGCTGGGACGTCCGCCGATGCCACCCTACTCGTCGATCGCTCGACTGCCCATCGCATGGTCACGGCATTGCCGGATCGCGGCGCGACGGCGCGGTGTGGCAACATGCACGCCTGCCACCGGCGGCGACCGTGCGAGGCCCGTGGTAGCCACCGCGCGTGGCGACCGCCCGGCGCCTCGCTCACCTACCTGCAGGAATCGCTCCATGACACACTCGCTACCCCGTCTCGTCCTCCGATTCGCCGCCGTCGTGGCCGTGGCGGCCGTGGCGGCCTGTGCCTCGCCGACCCAGCTGG
>CAYGZN010000554.1:0-2315 GCA_964354355.1 uncultured Burkholderiaceae bacterium
GTCCGCGACGGCCGAGCAGAGCCAGGGCATCGGGCAGATCAACGCGGCAGTCGGTCAGCTCGACCAGATGACGCAGCAGAACGCCGCGCTCGTGGAGCAGAGCGCCGCCGCCGCCGAGAGCCTGCGCGACCAGGCCCACCGCCTGGCCGATGCGGTCAGCGCGTTTCGCATCGATGGCGATCACGCCTCGTGCGCACCGCTGCCCGCTGCGCACACCGCGAATCCGCAAGCGGCAACGGCGCCCGCAGCCGCTGACCACGCGACGCCGGCCGCCGGCGCAGCGCGATCGGTGCGCCCGGCGACGCGGGCCGGCGCGCACCCGCCCGCGGTGGCGCCTGGCACCCCCGCGGCAGCGACCGCGGAAAGGGCCCGCGCCGCGGACGACGATTGGGAGGAGTTCTGACATGCGCCATCTGGTCTTCCTGCCCGCTGCCAGGGCGATGGCCCGCGTCAGGCTGGCAACGAAATTCGGGATCGTGGCTGGGCTGTTCGTCGTGCCGCTGGTCGTCGCGGTCGGGTTCCTGTACCGCACCGCGCAGACGAGCATCGCCTCGGCTGGCCAGGAGCGGCTGGGCGTCGAACTGCTCGTGCCGCTCGACGGCGTCGCCCGCGAGTTGCTGACGCAACGCGAGGCTTTGGCCTCGGTCACGACGAGTGCCGCCCCGGTTCGCACGGCCAACCACCGGCAGCGCCTGGCCGATGCCGCCAGCGCGGTCGACGCGGCGCTGGCCGGCCCCGCTGCAGCGTTGCGGGTGGACGCGGCGTGGCGCCGGCTCAAGGAGGACATCGGCGTCTGGGCCGCCCGGGCCGACACCGCGCCCGCCGCCGAGGCGGGCGCCGCCGCCGACGCGCTCGCGGGGCGGCTGTTCGACCTGCGTACAACGGTTGCGGACGAGTCGGAGCTCATGCTCGACCCCGACCTCGACAGCTACTACCTGATGGACCTGACCGTCGCGCGGCTGCTGCAGATCGAGCGCGTCGCGGTGCAGCTGCAGGCGGTCGCCGTCGGTGCGCTCGCGGCGAAGCAGGTCTCGCCGGCAGCGCGCGCGCAGCTGCAGGCCGCGCTGGTCGAGATCGACGTGCTCGCGAGCCAGGCCGAGCGCGGGCTGGCGAAGGTGACCCACGCGAACGCCGGCAGCGCCGCGGCGCTGCACGGTGTCGAGGCGACCTTCAGGCAGGTCCGCGAGCTGATGTCGCGCACCGCGTCCGACATCGTCCACGCCGCACCCCCGGTCGGTGATCCCGGGGCGTACCTCGGCATGGCCTCGTCGGTGCGTCAGTCGCTGTTCGCCGGCAACGAAGCCGTCCGCGCCGAGCTCGACCGGCTGCTGAAGCTGCGCATCGAGCGGGGCCAGCGCAACCAGCGGCTGATGATCCTGGGTCCGCTGGCCGGGGTGCTCCTTGCCGCCTACCTGCTGGCCGGCCTGTATCTGTCGGTGCGCGACGCCCTGGCGCGGATGCGTGCGCAGGCCGAGCTGATCGGAGCCGGGGACCTCACGGCCTGCCTGGAGATCGACGCGCGCGACGAGCTGTCGGACCTGGCGGGTGCGGTCGAGCGGATGAGGCTGAACCTGGCGGCGATCGTCGACGAGGTCCGCGGCGCCAGCGAGGCGGTCGGCACGGCGTCGCACCAGATCGCCACCGGCAACCAGAGCCTCGCGCAGCGCACCGAAGCCGCCGGGGCCAGCCTGGAACAGACCGCGCAGGCGATGGAGCAGATCACGTCGACCGTTCGCCAGAGCGCCGAGAACGCCCGCTCGGCCGACGAGCTGTCGTCGACCTCCAACGCGTCGGCCTCGGACGCGGGCGCGCTGGTGGCCGACGTGGTCGGGACGATGACGGCGATCAGCGGGTCGTCCCGCAAGATCTCCGACATCATCGGGGTCATCGACGGCATCGCGTTCCAGACCAACATCCTGGCGCTGAACGCCGCCGTCGAGGCGGCACGCGCCGGCGAGCAGGGGCGGGGGTTCTCGGTCGTCGCGGCCGAGGTCCGCAGCCTCGCGCAGCGCAGCGCCGAGGCCGCGCGCGAGATCAAGGCGTTGATCACCGACAGCGTCGGGCGCGTGGACTCGGGCGGGCGACTCGTGAAGGAAGCCGGCACGACGATGGCCGAGATCGTCACCTCGGTCAAGCGGGTCACCGACATCATCGGGGAGATCTCGTCCGCGACGGCCGAGCAGAGCCAGGGCATCGGACAGATCAACGCGGCGGTCGGCCAGCTCGACCAGATGACGCAGCAGAACGCCGCGCTCGTCGAGCAGAGTGCGGCCGCCGCCGAGAGCCTGCGCGACCAGGCCCACCGCCTGGCCGAT
>CAYGZN010000555.1:0-2314 GCA_964354355.1 uncultured Burkholderiaceae bacterium
TCGCCGGCTTCGACCTCGGCGACCCCGCGACGTCGGCGCCGCGCCGCTGACAACGCCAGGGCCGCGCCCGTCCTGCGGCGTCAGCCCCCGTCGCGCTCCAGGTCGTCGAACAGGGGCAGCGTGCGGGCCGCCCGTGCGCCGGGTTCGTGCGGCACGGCGGCGTCGGGCTCGGCCCCGCCGGGCGGCGCCAGCACGGCAGCGAGCGCGGCGCGCGCAGACAGTTCCTCGACCTTGACGCCGACCAGCCGGATCGGGCGCGTCAGTTCGACGCGCGCCAGGCATTCGAAGGCGGCCCGTCGGATCAGCGCCGGATCGTCGATCGGTTCGGGCAGCGTGCGCACGCGCGTGACGGTGCGAAAGTCCGCGAAGCGCAGCTTGATGCCCACCGTGCGGCCCCGATGACCGCCCCGCAACAGGTCGGCACCCACCTGCCGCGACAGATCGGCCAGCGTGCCGGCGAGCGCCTGCCAGTCGCGCCGCGGGTGCAGGTCGCGCTCGAACGTGGTCTCGCGGCTGCGCGAACGCGGCTCGGGGTCCAGGTCCAGGGGCCGATCGTCCAGGCCGTGCGCGGCGCGGTGCAGCCAGCCCGCGTACCGCGTGCCGAAGTGCCGCGCCAGCCAATGCGGTTCGCGCGCCGCCAGGTCGCCGATCGTCGACAGCCCCAGCGCCTGCAGGCGTGCATCGGCCTTGGGTCCGACGCCCGGAATCCTGCGGGCTGCCAGCGGCCAGATCAGTGCCGGCACGTCGGCCTGGCCCACGATCGTGATGCCGCGCGGCTTGTGCAGGTCCGACGCGATCTTGGCCAGCAGCTTGTTGGGCGCGACGCCCAGCGAGCAGCTCAGTCCCGTGGCCTGCAGCACGGTCGCCTGCAGCGACTCGGCCAGCGTGCGCGAGTCCTGCGCCAGCGGCGTCAGGTCGATGTACACCTCGTCGATGCCGCGGTCCTCGATCTGCGGCGCCAGCGCCGCAAGGGCCTGCTTGAAGCGCTTCGAGTAGTGCCGGTACTGCGCGAAGTCCACCGGCAGGAACACGCACTGCGGGCAGCGCCGCGCGGCCACCGACAGCGCCATGCCGGAGTGCACGCCGAATGCGCGGGCCTCGTAGGTCGCGGTGGTGACCACGCCCCGGCGCGTCGGGTCGCCGTGCCCGCCGATGGCCACCGGCCGCCCGCGCAGCTCCGGGCGGCGCAGCAACTCGACCGACGCGTAGAAGGCGTCCATGTCGAGATGGGCGATCCGGCGCTGGCCGGGGGGCAGGGGATCCAAGAAATGCGGCACACTTCGGGCTTCGGACACACTACCAGAAGCCGGGGGAACGACCATGCAGGACCTGCTGGAGCAGCGCGGTGCGATCGTCACGGGCGGTGCGCGCGGCATCGGCCTGGCCATTGCACAGACGCTGGGCCTGCTCGGCGCACGGGTGCTGATCGTCGACAACGGCGCGGCCATCGACGGCGAGCCCGAAGACCCGGCCGTCACCGAGCTGGCCGCGATGCGCGTGCCGGGTGCGCTGGCGATGGCCGCCGACGTGGCGGCGCCCGGCGTGGCCGCCGAGGCGGTGGCCACGGCCGTGCGCGAGTTCGGCACGCTGGACATCGTGGTCAACAACGCCGCGATCGTGCGTCCCGCGTCGATCCTGCACGCGCAGCGCGACGACTTCGAGCGCATGCTGCAGAGCAACCTGGTCGGGCCCTTTGCGCTGCTGGCCGCGGCCACGCCGGTGATGCACGAGCAGGTCCGCGCGGGTCGTCTGCCGGGTTCGATCGTCAACGTGGTGTCGGCCGCGGGCCTGTACGGCACGCCGGGACGCGCCGGGTACGCCGCGGCCAAGGCCGGCCTGGCGGGGCTGTCGCGTGCCGTCGCCATCGACCTGGCGTCCACCGGGATCACCTGCAACGCCGTGGCGCCGTTCGCGGCGACGCGGGTCACGCGCGCCTTCGAACCCGCCGACGCCGACCAGGCGCAGTTCAAGGCGCATGCGCTGCAGCTGCCGGCCAGCCACGTGGCCAACGTGGTCGCGTGGCTGGTCTCGCCGCAGGCCGCCGGGGTCACGGGCCAGGTCATCGGCGTGCGGGGTCGCGAGGTGTTCGTATTCTCGCAGTCGCGCCCGAGCGCGACGTTCTTCCAGCCCAGGCTGTTCGATGCGGACGAGTTCGCGGCCGGCGTCGGCGAGCTTCGGCGCGACTTCACCGACCTGGGTTCGGACCTGGACGCATTCAACATCGACCCGGTCGTCTGACGGACGCGCCGCGCCGACGTTCGCGCCGCACCGACGGACGCGCCGCACCGACGGACGCGCCGGGGCGCGGGTGACA
>CAYGZN010000556.1:0-2313 GCA_964354355.1 uncultured Burkholderiaceae bacterium
GTAGCCGCCGTCGCTGGGCGCCATGGCGGCTCCGACGTAGGATTTCAGCGCGCCCTCGACAGAGCCTTCGCGATCGAGGTAGCCCTTGAGGATCGCCGAGCCCACGCGGATGTTCGCCACCGGATCGAACGCCGCGGTGATGCCGCCGAACGGCATGAACTTGTCGGCGTGCACGCGCGTGAGCACCTGCATCAGGCCCTGCGCGCCCTGGTTGCTCTGCGCCTTCGGGTTGAAGCTCGATTCGACCGACATCACGGCCAGGATCAGGAACGGGTCCACCTTGATGTCACGGGCCGCGCGAAACGCGTGGTGCACGACATCGGCGGTCGAGTCGATCGCGATGCGATAGGTGCCGGCGATGAAGCGCGCGACGTTCATCTGCTCCTTGCTCAGCGCAGGCATCGGGCGCGGCGACTCGGCGTCGTCGCCCGGCACGCCGGCGGCACCGGATGCCGACGCGCCACTGGCCGGTTCGGCCCGCAACCGCTCGCCCGCGAAGGGCCGGGCTGCCTGGGCGCGCACACCGGTGCGCTCGACGTTCCAGCCGGGCGGCACGTCCATCGCGAGACCCGGCGCCGCGGGGCTCAGCGTGACCACGGTCACGCCGTGGCTGGCCACGACGACGGCCAGCATCATTGCGAGCGCCGGTGCACCCGCCCGGGCAAAACGGGTTGCGCCGATCAGGCTGACGATCGCGTCGAACGGCCATGCGTTCAGGCGTTGTCCTGCCATGCGTGCTCCTTCGCTGCCAAGTGCGCAGCATCGTTCGCTCGCCGCGAGCGGCGACCGGTTGATCTTCACGGCGAGCGATGCCGCCGAACGATTCCCGCCGGCAGTCTGTGCTGCCGATCGACGCGGCGCGCCGGGCGCGCCGCAAGCGCGGCGCCTCGACCGCGCGGTGGTCGCTCTCTGCGTGTGGAGCGATCCGTTGACACAGGGCGGATCCCGTCCGCCTGCACTGGTCCGGAATGTGCCGGACCGCCACGTTGAGGCCGGATTCTACCAGCCCAGGCATTCGGGTCAACTCGAGCGCCGTGCGATGATTCGACTCCCTTCCCGGCGGTGGATGTGTGATGAAGTACGCGGACCTGCGCGACTTTGTGGCCCAACTCGAGGCCCGGGGTGAACTACGCCGCGTCGCGCATCCGGTTTCACCACGATACGAAATGACCGAGGTCGCCGATCGCGTGCTGCGCGCGCAGGGACCGGCGCTGATCTTCGAGCGCCCCTCGGAAGGCCCGCGCAGTTGGGGCTTTCCGGTGCTGGCCAACCTGTTCGGCACGCCGCAGCGGGTCGCGCTCGGCATGGGCGAGGAGTCGGTGCAGGCGCTTCGCGAGGTCGGCACGCTGCTGGCCTACCTGAAGGAGCCCGAGCCCCCGAAAGGCCTGAAGGACGCGTGGGAGAAGCTGCCGGTGCTGCGCCAGGTGCTCAGCATGGCGCCGCGCGAGGTCGCCTCGGCGGCCTGCCAGCAGCAGGTCTGGGAGGGACAGGCGGTCGATCTCGGCCGATTGCCGGTGCAGACCTGCTGGCCCGGCGACGTCGCGCCGCTGATCACCTGGGGACTGGTGGTCACGCGCGGCCCGAACAAGCCACGCCAGAACCTGGGCATCTATCGGCAGCAGGTCATCGGTGCGGATCGCACGATCATGCGCTGGCTCGCGCATCGTGGCGGCGCACTGGACTTCCGCGATCACGCGCAGGCGTTTCCGGGACGGCCGTTTCCCGTGGCGGTCGCGCTCGGCGCGGACCCGGCGACGATCCTGGGGGCCGTGACGCCGGTGCCGGACAGCCTGTCCGAATACCAGTTCGCCGGACTGCTGCGCGGTGCCAAGACCGACCTGGTCAAGTGCCTGGGCAGCGACCTGCGGGTGCCTGCCAGCGCCGAGATCGTGCTCGAGGGTGCGATCCACCCCGACCCGCAGGGGGCGCGCACGCGCGCCCATGCCCGCGCGCTGGGCTGGGCGGGCGATCCGCCGGCGCATGCGCTCAACGGGTGGGAGATGGCGCTCGAGGGTCCGTTCGGCGATCACACCGGCTACTACAACGAGCAGGACTGGTTTCCCGTGTTCGCCATCGAGCGGATCACGTTGCGCGAGGGCGCGATCTACCACTCGACCTACACCGGCAAGCCCCCCGACGAGCCGGCGATCCTCGGCGTCGCGCTGAACGAGGTGTTCGTGCCGATCCTGCGCCGGCAGTTCCCCGAGATCGTCGACTTCTACCTGCCGCCCGAGGGCTGCTCGTACCGGATGGCGGTGGTGTCGATGAAGAAGCAGTACCCCGGTCACGCCAAGCGCGTGATGTTCGGCATCT
>CAYGZN010000557.1:0-2312 GCA_964354355.1 uncultured Burkholderiaceae bacterium
CTGCGGTAGCGAGGGCGGCTGGCCTTGACCGCGTTGGGGTGGATCGGGAAGACCTCGTGGCCGGCTTCCACGAGCGCGTCCACGATCAGCCCCGAGGGGCGCTCGATGGCGATGCGCTGGCGTTGGCCCCAGCGCGCCAAGCGGCGCATCAGCTCGGCCAGGCCGTCGCGATCGTGGGCGACCTCGAAGCGATCGAGCACCGAGCCGGTGGCATCGATGACGCACACCGCGTGCGTGTGCACAGCCCAGTCCAGTCCGACGAAGACATCGTTGCTCATGGACAGACTCCTTGCAGTTGCGGTATGACTGCCGGTGTCGGAAGGCGCGGCGGGGAGCTCATAAACAGGCGCTCCAGCTTGGTCGGCGTGGCGCTACATCTTGGGGCCCGTCGTGGCCTTCCGGCACCCTGCGGGCTGCGGGTCTCATTGGGGCCTTGGACAGGCAAGCGCACCGGGCAGTCACCGCAGGGGCACGGAAGTCGGTGGACACCATCGGCGGCAACGTGCCGCGGTGTCAAGAAAGCCGCGCACCAAGCGCAGCGCGTTGAACACGGGTTGCCCACCGCGGCGCTCGGTCGGTTCGTCGCAAGCGCCGACCGACCACCGCCGTGGACAACCCTGCGTCGCGCTACTTCAACGGCCCTCATGGGCCGAGAGGTTGCCTTATGAGCGCATCGGTCAGCTGCTGGCCGCCCACGAGCACGCCTTCGAGCCCTTCGGCGGGCTGTGCACCGAGCTCTTGTACGACCGGATGCGCACCGTCGTGCTGGGCACCGTCGAGGGCAAGCCGCGCTGGAACGCAACCTTCGAGGCGTTCGCCGCACACTGGGGGTTCACGCCCCGGCTGTGCCGGCCGTACCGCGCCCAGACCAAGGGCAAGGTCGAGAGCGGGGTTAAGTACGTCAAGCGCAACTTCCTGCCCGGGCGCGTCTTCCACGACCTGGAGGACTTCAACGAGCAGCTTCGCACCTGGAACGTCGAGATCGCCGACATGCGTATCCACGGCACGACCCACCAGCGTCCGATCGAGCGCTTCGCCCAGGAGGCCGCGGCCCTGGTGCGCAGCATCGATCACCCGAGCTTCCTGCAGGCGACCATACGCGAGCGAGTCGTCGCGGAGGACTGGCTGGTGTCCATCGATGCCAACCGCTACAGCGTGCCGTGGCGGCTGATCGGCAAGACCGTGCAGGTCGTGCGCGCAGCCGAGCGCTGGCGCATCTCGCACCGGGGCGAGCTGGTCGCCGAGCATCCAGTGCTCGCAGGCCGCCATCAGCTCAGCGTCCTGCCCGAACACGGCCCCGGGGCCACCGGGCGCAACGTACGCCGGCGCTTCGCCGACTCCCCGCCCGCCGAACGGGCTCGTGGCGCGCTCGATGTCGTCGAGGTCCGCGACCTCGGGGTGTACGAACAGATGCTGGAGGCCGCATGAACGCCGCCCAGATCGAACGGCTCTCCGATCACCTGCTCAAGCTGCGCCTGTTCAAGAGCCGCGAACGGCTCGAGGCGCTCCTGCAGCACGCCGCCGCCAAGGAGCTGGCCTACAGCGACTTCCTCGAACAGGTCCTCTCCGAGGAGGTCGCCGCCAAGACCAGCAAGAACGTGACGATGCGAACCGCGATGGCGCGGTTTCCCTTCGTCAAACCACTGGAAACCTTCGACTTCGCCTACCAGCCCTCGATCGACAGGAAGCAGGTCCAGCAACTGGCCAGCTGCCACTTCATCGAGCACGGAGACAATGTGATCATCCTGGGGCCGCCCGGCGTCGGGAAGTCGCACCTGTCCGTGGCGCTCGGCCTGAAGGCGATCGAGGCCGGCTACCGGGTCCTGTTCACCTCGGCCGCCAACCTGATCGCCACGCTGACCAGGGCGCACGCCGAGGCCCGGCTCGATGAGAAGCTCAAGGTCTTCACCACGCCGCGGCTGCTGATCATCGACGAGATCGGCTACCTGCCAATCGATCGGCTCGGGGCGAACCTGTTCTTCCAGCTGATCAGCAAACGCTACGAGCGCGGCCCGATGATCCTCACCAGCAACCAGAGCTTCGCCGCCTGGGGTGAAGTGTTCGGCGACCGCGTGATCGCAACCGCCATCCTCGATCGGCTGCTGCATCACGCGGTGACCCTGAACATCCGCGGCAACTCGTACCGCCTGAAAGAGAAACTGAAGGCCGGCCTCGTCCGTACGGACGAGGCCGAGGCGTGAACCGGGTGGGGGTTTTTCAGCTCCCATACCTGGGGAAATTTGGGTTCCCATTGACAGACAAGGCTTACGACACCCAGGACTTCATTGCGAACTGCCGCGAACGCGGCGTGA
>CAYGZN010000558.1:0-2309 GCA_964354355.1 uncultured Burkholderiaceae bacterium
CGGCGTGGACGCTGGACCGGCTGGGAAACAAGGCCGCGCGCGTCGACGTGTCGGCCATCAAGGTCGTGGCGGGCCGGCTGCAGACGCGCATTCTGGACCGCGCGATCCAGGTGTTCGGCGCGATGGGCCTGACCCCCGACACGCCGCTGGCCGACCTGTGGACCTGGGGCCGCGCGCTGCGCTTCGCCGACGGCCCCGACGAGGTCCACCTGCGCACGATCGCACGCGACGAACTGGGCAAGGCCCGCGAATTCCCGGGCCGCAGCCTGCGCTACTACACGCTCGAGCGCACCTGAGCGCCGTGCCCCGGCGGGCCGCTCAGGTCCGAAGCGGCCGCTCGGGCATGAATGCGTACAGCACCAGCGAGCCCAGCGCACCGAGCGCGCACAGCCCGTAGATGATCCGGAAAGCATGGGCCGCCGCGTCGCGCATCGGCCCGATCGCGGCGGCGGGCGAAGCGGCCGCCGCGCCGGCAGCGCCGGGCGCTGCGGCAACGGAATCCCTCGCCGTCAGCAAGCGCAGCACCTCGGTCCCGCTCATCGCATCGGCCAGCCCGGGCACGTCGGCCTGCACCACGAGCAACAGCACGGTCGACAGCCCCGCGACCAGCAGCGCCGCGCCCAGTGAGCGCACGAACGCGACGGCTGCGGTCACCGAGCCGACCATCGCCGCCGGCGCGGCGTTCTGGATCGCCACCAGCGTGGTGGGGAACTGCAGCCCGAAGCCGAACCCGATGACGCCGAGCAGCGGCGCAACCCAGCTCCCCGCCGGCGACAGCGTCAGCGCCAGCGTCGCCATCGCGGCCAGGCACAGTGCCGCGCCGATCATCTGCTGCGGCCGGTATCGGCCGGTGCGGGTCATCGAGAAGCCCCCGATGAACGAGCCGAGCGGCGTGCCCAGCGACATGGCCATCAGCGCGCGCCCCGCGCCGCCGGCGCCCACGCCGGTGACGACCTGCATCTGCAGCGGCACCATCACCGTCAGCGCGATCATCAGCGCGTGCCCGGCGAACTGCGTCACCAGCCCCAGGGCGATGATGCGGTGGCGCAGCAGCCGCACCGGCAGCACCGGGTCGTCGGCGCGTGCCTCGCGCCACGCGAAGGCGCCCACCAGCACGATCGCCAGCCCCAGCCACCACAGGTTCGGCCGGTCGTTCCAGGCCGCCCCCTGGCCGATCCGCGTGATCGCGATCAGCACCGCGCTGACGCCGCTGGCCAGCAGCACCGAGCCGATCCAGTCGATTCTGCGCCGCCGGCCGGGGACCGGCAGCGACGCCAGCCCGCGCCAGCTGATCACCAGTGCAAGCAGCCCGATCGGCAGGCTGACCAGGAACACCCACGGCCACGACAGGCGCTCGGTCAGGTAGCCGCCCAGCACCGGGCCGATCACGCTGGACAGCGCGAACGTGGTGCTGATGTGCCCGGCCCACCGGCCCCGGTCGCGCAGCGAAACCACTTCCGCGATCGCGGCCTGCGACAGCGTGATCAGGCCGCCGCCGCCGATGCCCTGCACCACACGGGCCGCCACCAGCATCGGCATCGACACCGATGCGGCGCACAGCACGGTCGAGGCGAGGAACAGCCCCAGCGCCAGCGCGAGCACGCGCCGCACGCCGTACAGGTCGCACAGCTTGCCGTAGATCGGCGTGACCACCGTCGAGGCGACCAGGTACGCGGCGATCACCCAGGCCAGCAACCCGAAGCCGTCGAGGTCCTCGGCGATCGTCGGCAACGCGACCGCCACCACCGTGCCGTTGAGCGTGGCCACGAACATCGCGATCAGCACGCCCAGGATCACGCGCCGGGCCTGCGGGGACGCCACGGGCGGGTCTACCGGTTCGGCGGTCATCGGGATGACGTTAACATGACGGCCCGACGCGCCGGACCCGCCGACCCGTCCGGACACTCCCGCGCAGACATCCCGATGAAGCCCTCCACGCCCGAGCCCCGCCCCGATCCGCACGCGCCCGATCCGCATACGCGCGGTCGGCACGCGCCCGGCGCAAACGCCCCCGAACCGCAGGCCGGCGCGTCACCCGCGCCCGCTGCGCAACCGGGCCTGTCCGGACGCCTCGTGTCGACCGGCCGCGAGTTCGACCGGCGCATCGCCACCGTCAACCTGCCGGTCACGCGGGCCTCGAGCGTGCTGTTCGACACGCTGGCGCAGGCCGAAGCCGAAGGCGCGGCGACGGTGGCCGGCGAGTGGCACCGCAGCACCTACGCCACGGCGGGCACCACCACCACCTACGCGCTGATGGACGCGCTGGCCGAGGTCGAGGGCGCCCCGCACCGCTGCCGCGCCGCGCTGAT
>CAYGZN010000559.1:0-2307 GCA_964354355.1 uncultured Burkholderiaceae bacterium
CAAGCGGGAGGCAGCCGCGAGTTTCGGCAACGACGCGGTGCTCGTCGAGAAGTACGTGACCAAGCCGCGCCACGTCGAGATCCAGGTCTTTGCCGACGCGGCGGGCAACACCGTGCACCTGTTCGAGCGCGACTGCTCGGTGCAGCGTCGCCACCAGAAGGTCCTGGAGGAGGCGCCGGCGCCGGGAATGGACCCGGCCCGGCGCGACGCGATGGGCCGTGCCGCGGTGGCGGCGGCCCGCGCCGTGGGCTACGTCGGGGCCGGCACCGTGGAGTTCATCGTCGACGCCTCGGGCGACTTCTACTTCATGGAGATGAACACCCGGCTGCAGGTCGAGCACCCGGTCACGGAGATGATCACCGGCCACGACCTGGTCGAGTGGCAGCTGCGCGTGGCCTGCGGCGAGGCGCTGCCGGTCGGCCAGGACGGTCTGGCGATCCGCGGCCACGCGATCGAGGCGCGTGTCTACGCCGAAAACCCCGACAAGGGATTCCTGCCGTCGACGGGCCGACTGGCGCACCTGCGCACGCCGGCCCACGTCGCCTTTCGCGTCGGTCCCGTCCCCACAACGGCGTCCGGGCACCCGGCCGCAGGCGTGGGCTCGGCGGCGGCCGAGCCGGCGGCAGTGCGCATCGACAGCGGCGTGGGCGAAGGCGACGCGATCACGCCGCACTACGACCCGATGATCGCCAAGCTGATCGTCTGGGGCCAGGACCGGGCACAGGCCCTGGCGCGGATGCGCCAGGCGCTGCGCGGCTTCGAGGTCGTCGGCCCCGCCACGAACGTCGACTTCCTCGGGCGGCTCATGGACTGCCGCGCGTTCGTCGAGGCCGACCTCGACACCGCGCTGATCGAGCGCGAGCGCGCCGCGCTGCTGCCCCCGGCGCGCGTGCCGGGCGTGCACGCGCTGGCCACCGCTGCCGCAGCCGTGCTGGCCCTCGAGGACCGCGAAGCCGCCGCCGAACCCGCCGCCAGGGCCCTGGACCCGTGGAGCCGACGCGACGGCTGGCGGCTGAACGGCACGTACCGGCGCACGCTGAGCTTCGCCCACGGCGGCGACACGCACCAGGTGTCGGTCGAATACGCGACGGCGGGCCACACCGTGCGGGTCGGGACCGAGGCGACCTGCCTGTCGGGCGTCAGCCTGCGCGACGCCCGCCTGAGCGGGCTGCTCGGCGCGCAGCAGCTGGAAGGCTCGGCCGTGCTCGAGGGCGAGACGCTGCACCTGTTCGGGCCGGACGGCCACTGGCAGCTCGGCTATGCGCCGCCCCTGGCGCACGCGGGCGAAGCGCCCGACGAGACCGGCGGGCTGACCGCGCCGATGCCGGGAAAGGTGATCTCGCTGCTGGTCGCGCCGGGTGCCCGCGTCACGCGCGGCCAGCCGCTGCTGGTGATGGAGGCGATGAAGATGGAGCACACGATCGCCGCGCCGTCGGACGGCCACGTCGAGCACCTGCTGTACCGGGTCGGCGACCAGGTCGCCGAGGGCGCCGCGCTGGTGGCCTTCGTGTCGGCCTGACACAGCCGGCGCCGCCTTGAGCCGACTCGCCGTCGCGCGCCTGTGGTTCGAGGGCAACCGGTTCTCGCCGCACCCGACGCGCCTGGCCGACTTCACGCGTCGCGAGTGGCGCCGCGGCACCGAGGCGCTCGAGGCTGCCGCGGACACGGCGACCGAGCTGGCGGCCGTGGTCGACGCCGCGCGCGCCGATCCGCAGCGCGAGCTGCGGGTGTCGCGCTGCGCGTCGGCCTCGCCGGGCGGCCCGATCGAGGAGGCCGCCTTCGCGGCGTGGCTCGACGAGGTGCTCGCGGACCTGGCCCGCTGGCGGCCGGACGCGGTCTATCTGTCGCTGCACGGCGCGGCGATCACGACGGCGCGCGATGCGCCCGAGCGGGATCTGCTCGCCGCGGTCCGGCAGGCCGTGGGCGGCGTGCCCGTGGCCGCGAGCTTCGACCTGCACGCCAACCTGAGCCCGGCGATCGCCGGGCTGATCGACTTCGGCACCGGCTACCGCACCTATCCGCACGTCGACATGCGCGAGACCGCCGCCCGCGCGCTGGCCGCACTCGACGCGATGACGCGCGGCGGGCCGCGCCCGCGCGGCGTCGTCGTGCCGGTGCGCCGGGTGCTGCCGAGCTTCAACATGCGCAGCGACACCGAGCCGATGGCGTCGCTGCTGGCTACCGCGCGTGCGGCCGAAACCGGCGACGTGCTGGACGTGTCGCTGTTCGGCGGATTCCCGTACGCCGACACCGCCGACACCGGCGCATCGGTGAGGGTCTGGAGCGCGGCGTCCGGCGGGCCCCCGG
>CAYGZN010000560.1:0-2306 GCA_964354355.1 uncultured Burkholderiaceae bacterium
CTGGAAGATCATCTGCAGCACCGGCGCGCGGCCGGCCTGCAGCCGCACCGACGTGCCGTCGAGCCTGACCTCGCCTTCGGTGGGCGCGTACAGCCCGCATACGACCCGGCCCAGCGTCGATTTGCCGCAGCCCGATTCGCCGACCAGGCCCACGACCTCGCCGGTGTCGACGTCGAAGCTCACGCGGTCGACCGCGTGGACGGTCTGCTCGTGCACCGGCGAGCCCAGCCGCGACGCGATCCGCTCGATCGCGTCGAGCCGCTTCACGAAGCGCTTGGAGACGCGGTCGATCTCCAGCTTCATGAGGTCACCGCGCGCGCCGGCGCCGCGCCGGGACCCGGCAACGGGTGTGCGCAGCGAACCTGCCGGGTCGGCGACGCGGCGACCAGCGGCACCGGCTCGGCGCACGTCGCAATGGCCCGGTCGCAGCGCTCGCGAAACGCGCAGCCGGCCGGCAGCCGGCCCAGCGACGGCGTCATGCCTGGGATCTGGCGCAGCCGCCGGCCGCGCGGGTTGTTGGCCGGCACCGAGTCCAGCAGCCCGCGCGAGTAGGGGTGCAGCGGCCCATCGAGCACGTCTGCCACCGGGCCCTGCTCGACGATGCGCCCCGCGTACATCACCGCAACGCGGTCCGCCAGCCCCGCAACCACCGCCAGGTCGTGCGTGATCCAGATCAATGCGGTGCCCGCGTCGCGCACCAGCAGCTGCATTTCGTGCAGGATCTGGCCCTGCACCGTCACGTCCAGCGCGGTCGTCGGCTCGTCGGCCAGGATCAGCGCGGGCCGGTTGAGCAGCGCGATCGCGATCGCGACCCGCTGGCGCATGCCGCCCGAGAACTGGTGCGGGTACTGCAGCAGCCGCTCGGCGGCCGACGCGATCCCCACCCGCGTCAGGGCCTCGACGCAGCGTGCGCGCGCGGCCTGCTGCGAGACCCGCTCGTGCGCCAGCACCGTCTCGATCATCTGCGTGTCGATGCGCAGCACCGGGTTCAGCGTCATCATCGGATCCTGGAAGATCATCGCGATCCGGTTGCCGCGCAGCCCGCGCAGCACCTCGGGGTCGGCGCCCACCAGTTCGGTGCCCTCGAAGCGCACGCTGCCCGCGGCGATCCGCCCCGGCGGATCGATCAGCCCCAGGATCGAGAAGCCCGTCACCGACTCGCCCGAGCCCGACTCCCCGACCAGCCCCAGCACCTCGCCCCGGCGCAGCGTGAACGACACGCCGTCGACCGCGCGCACCGTGCCGTCGCGGCTGGCGAACTCGGTGACCAGGTCGCGGACCTCGAGCAGCGCATCCCCGCTCATCGCGACAGCCTCGGGTTGAGCACGTCGCGCAGCTGGTCGCCGACCAGGTTGATCGACAGGATCGTCACCAGCAGCGCGATGCCCGGATAGACCGAGATCCAGTACTTGCCCGACAGCAGGAACTCGTAGCCGTTGGCGATCAGCAGACCGAGCGACGGTTCGGTCGTCGGCAGCCCCAGCCCGAGGAAGGACAGCGTGGCCTCCAGCGCGATCGCGTGCGCGACCTGCACCGTGCCCACGACGATCAGCGGCGGCAGCGTGTTGGGCAGCAGGTGGCGCAGCACGATGCGCGACGGCGCCAGCCCCAGGCCGCGCGCGGCCTCCATGTATTCCTTGTTGCGCTCGACCAGCGCCGCCGAGCGCGCGGTGCGCGCGTAGTAGGCCCACTGCACCGTGACCAGCGCGATGATCACCTTGTCGACGCCCTTGCCCAGCGTGGCGATCAGCACCAGCGCGACCAGGATCGCCGGGAACCCCAGCTGGATGTCGACGATGCGCATCAGCACCTGCTCGAAGCGCCCGCCGCGGTAGGCGGCCAGGATGCCCAGCGCCGCGCCCACGCTCAGCGCGATCACGCCGCTGGTCACGCCGACCGTCAGCGACACCCGCAGGCCGTACAGGATCGCCGACCACATGTCGCGGCCCTGGCCGTCGGTGCCCAGCGTGTAGCGCATGTCGCCCGACGCCGCGCTCGAGCCCGGCGGCAGGCGCGAGTCCATCAGGTCGAGCTTGCCCAGGTCGTACGGATTCTGCGGTGCGATCCACGGCGCGAACACGGCCAGCAGCAGCACGACGATCAGCAGCGCCAGGCCGAACAGGGCGAGGTTCGACTCGGCGTACTGGCGGGCGAAGCGGCGGCGGGGGGACTCCTCAGGCGGAATCGCAGTCGTCGCGTTGCTCACGCCAGCCCCCGGGTCGGCGTGGCGTGGGTGGGGTGGGGTCGCGGACGGCTCCGGGGATCGCGCCCCGCTGCGCGGGGTGCCCTGCGCTCCCTTCGAAGAC
>CAYGZN010000561.1:0-2297 GCA_964354355.1 uncultured Burkholderiaceae bacterium
GTCGCCCTCGTGCACCAGCAGCACGTCCGCGACGCGGTCGCGCACGATCCGCGCGGTCAGCTCGCCGACCTGTCCGACGGCGATGCCCTCGGCGATCGAGCCGGCGCCCTGCGCGAGGTGCGTGCCGTGGAACGCGTTGTACATCGACGGGAAACGTTCGGTCTGCACGCCGACGACCTCGATCGACGGGCGCAGCGCGCGCGCCGCCACGGCCATTCCGGAGATCAGCCCGCCGCCGCCGACCGCGATCACCAGCACGTCCAGCTCGGGCGCCGCGCGCAGCATCTCCAGCGCGATCGTGCCCTGTCCGGCGATGACCGCGGGATCGTCGTACGGGTGCACGAAGGTCGCCCGCCGGCTCTGCGCGAGCGCCAGCCCGTGGGCCTTGGCGTCCTCCAGCGTCTCGCCCTCGAGCACGATCTGCGGGCCGAACGCGCGGGTGGCCTCGACCTTGACCTGCGGCGTGAAGCGCGGCATCACGATCGTCGCGGGGATGCCCAGGCGCTGCGCGTGCATCGCGACACCCTGCGCGTGGTTGCCCGCCGACGCCGCCACCACGCCGCGCGCGCGCTCGTCGTCGCTCAGCTGCAGCAGCCGGTTCAGCGCGCCGCGTTCCTTGAAGGACGCCGTGAACTGCAGGTTCTCGAACTTCAGCCACACCTCGCAGCCGGCCAGCGCCGACAGCGTCTGCGAGTGCAGGCACGGGGTGTCGACGATGCGGCCCGCCAGCCGCGCGGCGGCGGCCTGGACGTCGGCGAGCGACACGGCGAGCGCAGGGGCCGGCGGGGTCATCGGGGTTCGGGTGTCAGCCATCGCTGGATGTGGCGGGCCGCCGTCAGCCAGCCCGCTTCCAGCATTATGCAGTGCCCCGCGTGCGGCACGACGTGGCACTGCGCGCGCCAGGCGGTGGCCGCGCGCCGCACCGAGCGGACCGACACGCAGGCGTCCTCGCGCCCGCCCAGCACCAGCACCGGCACGCGCAGCGCGCCCGGGTCGAGCCGGACCCGCCCGGTGTCGAGCCACGCGGCGAACGACTCGTCGCGAACCGCGCGCGCAAAGCGCGACACGTCGTGGTCGGGCGTGCCCGCATGGAACAGCGCCGCGCGCGCCTGCGCGGCCGGGCGCAGCAGGTCCGACACCCGCCGGAGCGCGATCGCGCGCGCGCTGTGCAGCGGCCACCGTGCCAGCCAGCGCAGCGTGTCGCTGCGCCAGTCGCCGGCCAGCGGCGAGGCGATCAGCACCGCGCCGGCCGGCGGCGCGAGCGCCGGGGGGGCCAGCGCCAGCAGCGCCTGCACGATCGCGCCGCCCATGCCGTGCCCGACCAGCACGTAGGGGCTCGGGATCGCGACGGTCGCGCGCGCCAGATGTGCCACGTAGTCGGCCAGCCGGACCCGGTTGGCCCGGCGCCAGCCGCCGCGGCCGCGCCGCGGGTCCGCGTCGGGGAGGTGCGACATGTCCCCGTCGGGGAGGTGCGGCCGGTCCCCGTCGGGGAGGTGCGGCCGGTCCCCGTCGGGGAGGTGCGGCCGGTTCCCGTCGGGGGCGCCCGGCCACGCGTCGTGCAGATCGGGCGCCAGGCAGCGCCAGCCCAGCGATTCGAAGAATGGCACGAAGTGCTCGGTCCACGTCCACGGCCCCAGGCAGGCGTCGTGGACGAAGACCAGCGAGCCCGTCGTCATCGGTGCCCGCTCGCGGGCGGGTCGCGCCGGTGGCGCGCGACGCCGGCCACGTAGGTCGCGGCCACGGCCCGGTCGTCACCCAGCGTGGCCAGCGCGAAGAAACGGTCGAGCGGATCGTCGCGCAGGCCGGTGCGGCGCGCCAGCAGCGGCGTGGCCACCGGGTCCAGCACGGCCAGGTCGGCGTCCTTGCCGGCCTCGAAGCTGCCGATGCGCCCGTCGCAGTGCAACGCCGCGGCCCCGCCCAGCGTGGCCAGGTACAGGCCGTAGGCCGGGTGCAGCGACGTGCCCAGCAGCTGCTGCACCTTGTAGGCCTCGGCCAGCGTGCGCAGCATCGAGTAGCTGGTGCCGCCGCCGACGTCGGTGCCGAGGCCGACGCGCACGCCCGCGGTCAGCGCCTGTCGCAGGTCGAACAGGCCGCTGCCGATGAACAGGTTGGAGGTCGGGCAGAACGACGCGGCGGTGCCGCTGTCGCGCAGGCGGCGCCGGTCCTCGTCGTCCAGCCAGATGCAGTGCGCGTAGACGGCGCGCTCGCGCAGCAGCCCGTAGTGGTCGTAGACGTCGAGGTAGCTGCGCCGCTGCGCGAACAGTCGCGCCACCCAGGCGACCTCGTCGCGGTTCTCG
>CAYGZN010000562.1:0-2291 GCA_964354355.1 uncultured Burkholderiaceae bacterium
TGCATCTCCCTCCCTCGCACCCAAGTCAAAGCCCCCAGGTCGAACGCACGATCGTACGCCCATCGCGCGACACGACCGACCGTCGCCCACGCCGGATCGATCGGTTGCAGCAGGCTCGACCACACTGCCCGGGATGCCTCGTCATTCCGCATCACCCAGTGCTCTATATGCTGCTCCGCGGCAAGCAGGTCCTTCTTGGCGAGATTGCAGTGGTCGTGCGCCGCCACGAGGTTCGATACCGCGTCGCACCGGTGCAGCACCCACGGCACGAAGTGGTCCACGTGGGCGGCAGCCGGCCGCAGCGACTCGCGGCAATACAGGCATCGGCCGTGCTGCAGGTCGAGCAGCGGCTCCAGGTATCGCCGGGTCGGTTCGCGCGCCGACCCGAACAGGAACACCTCCAGATCCTGCGCCTGCCCGACCGCGTACAAGTTGGCGGGGATGCGGCGAATGGTCGCGATCCAGCGATTGCGCGCGAGGCCGGTCACCAGCGGGTGGAACCGCCTCAAGTGATGGGCGACGCCTGGGTTCAGTGTGATCGCGCCGCCCTCGATCTCGTGCGGGTAGAGGAAGGGCCTCAACGTGCCGGCTACGACTTGCAGTCGGTACAGCGGCATCACGCGGACGATCTGCGCGACGCTGCTCTGCGTCTCTGCCCACGCGCGCGCGTCGGACCGCAGCTTCGGCAGCGAGTCGAACCCTGCGAGCCGCTGCGCGGCGAGCAGCCGGATCACGGCAGCTTGCTGGCCGGCGTTCTGTCGCAGGATCTCGCTCGCCGCCGCACCCGCGAACGGCACCGACTGCTGCCAGTAGTACTCGACGAACTTCACGGCGATCGCGGTCAGCGGGACCGGCAGCGGCCGGTCGTCGTCGACACCGGACTCGACCGCAATGTCCGCCAACGCGATCAGCAGGGCGAACTTGTAGGTCGCGGCGAACTGCCCATCCTCGAGCAGCGCCTGCACGTCCTTCAGGAACTGCAGCTGAGATTCGGCGCTCGGGATCGACACGGTCAACCCTCGGCTGCGCCCCGCACCGACCAGTAGTTCGCCTTCTCCGGAATGATCCACCGCACGCCGCCGCGGGGATCGGGCCGGTCGCCCGCGTAGCGCGGGATCAGGTGCACGTGCAGGTGTTGCACGGTCTGGCCGGCCGCGGCACCGTCGTTGACGCCGACGTTGTAGCCGTCGGGCTTCGACGTCCGGTCGAGCTCCGCACGCGTCGCGCCAAGCAGCGCCCAGATCGCGCGGGCCTCTGCGTCGGTCACTTCGGCAAGCGATGCGACGTGCCGGCGCGTCACGATCAGCGTGTGGCCCGGCGAGATCGGGAACGCGTCCCGGATCGCGAGCACAAGATCGTTCGCGGCGCAGACGCGCTCGGGCGCCGGGTCACAGAAGGGGCAGGCCGCGGTCATGGGGAGATCCTGGCCGGCCGCTTCGCATACGCCGCATCGAACATACTGCGCAGCCTCGGGCTCACTGCGGGCAGCCGGTCCACCACCGCCTTGGCCCAGTCGAAGTACTCCTGCTGTCGGTGCAGCGACCAGCCGTGCGGCGGGCGCGTCTCCAGGTCCCGGAGGTTGCAGATCTTGTCGGCCAGCTTGACCAGCGCCGCGCGCGGGCTGGCGTGCTCGGCGTGCTCGATCTGCAGGCGCTTGCGGTCGGCTTTGCCGAGCAGCTTGTCGTCGGTCACCTCGTCGACCACGCCGGCGACGGCCTCGCCGAACCGCGCGGCCAGCTCGTCACGGGTGGTTTCGGTGTCCTCGATCGTGTCGTGCAGGATCGCGGCCTGCAGCACGACCACGTCGTCCACGCCGGCTTCGCTCGCCAGCAGGTAGGCGAGCCCGATCGGGTGGTTGATGTAGGGGCTGGCCTCGACGTCCTTGCGGCGCTGCGTGCGGTGACGCTCGGCCGCAAACGCGATCGCGTCGAGCAGGGCGCAGAGTTGGGAAGCGGGCGGGTTCATGGGGTCGATCTTAGCCGCTTGGCTCGGCGGTGCACCCTCACTCGACCCGAATGTCCCGCAGTTCGATCCGAAACGGCCCCGTCTGCCGTTCGGAGATCAGCACGCCCAGCGTGCGGACCTCGCCGAACGCAAGCGGCGGCGCGACCACCGCGCGGCCCCGAAAGCTCGCGGTGAAGTCGCCGGGCCCAAAGCGCAGCGTCGTCCAGTCTTGCGGTGCGGTGAACGGGGCCTGGTACTGCGCGGTCGCGTTGCTGTCGTCGCGCTTGACGGTGAGCTTGTAGCGCTTGCCGTCGCCGCGCACCGTCGCCTGCAGCGCGGAAGCGCCC
>CAYGZN010000563.1:0-2288 GCA_964354355.1 uncultured Burkholderiaceae bacterium
CTTCGAGGTTCAGCCGGGACACGAAGGTCTCGTAGCCGCCGACGATCACCATGATCAGCAGGTTGGAGATCATCACCACGTCGATCAGCGACAGGACGATGAGCATGATCACCGTCTCTTTGTTGCGCTCGGCGATGCCCAGCCGCTCGACCGTGTGGTTCAGCACGCTGGGGTCCCACAGGATGCCCACCAGGTGCCAGAGTTCCTCGAGGAACAGCACCACGTAGACGGCCTGCGCCACGATCAGGCCCAGGTACAGCGGCAGCTGCAGCCAGCGGCTGGCGAAGATCATGTTGCCCAGGAAGTTGCCCTGGCGCGGAGTGCTCGAACGGCTCGGTCTCAATTCCGACTCCTTGAAGCTATAAGCCCGGTGGCTTGGAAATGCCCGGTCGGCTGTGCTGCAACGCAGCGCACGCGTGCGGCGGACCCCCGCAACGGCCCGCGCGCCCCGTCGGCCGATTCTAGCGATATTGCGCTGCACAAGAGCGAGCCGGCTCCCTGACACGGTTGTAAGCGTTCAGTAAGGGTTATCCACTAGCTTGCGGAGCATCGAAGAGAAGCCTGCCTGGCCAAGGGGAGTCAGATGTCCGCCCAGATCGAGTCCACGCTCAACGAGACCCGGGTGTTTCCGCCCTCCGAGGCGTTCGTGCGCCAGGCCAACGTGTCCGGGATGGCCCAGTACCAGGCGCTGTGCGACGAGGCGGACCAGGACCACGCCGGGTTCTGGGCCCGGCTCGCGCGCGAGCACGTGTTGTGGCACAAGCCCTTCACGAAGTCGCTGAACGATTCCGAGGCGCCATTCTTCCGCTGGTTCGAGGACGGCGAGCTGAACGTGTCGCACAACTGCCTGGACCGGCACCTGGGCACGCCCGTCGAGGACAAGACGGCGATCATCTTCGAGGCCGACGACGGCTCGGTCACCCGGGTGACCTACAAGGACCTGCACGCGCGCGTGTGCCGCTTCGCCAACGGCCTGAAGGCGCTGGGCCACGGCAAGGGCGAGCGGGCGATCGTCTACATGCCGATGTCGATCGAGGCGGTCGTCGCGATGCAGGCGTGCGCGCGCCTGGGCATCACCCACTCGGTGGTGTTCGGGGGTTTCTCGGCCAAGTCGCTGCAGGAGCGGATCGTGGACGCCGGCGCCACGCTGGTCATCGCCGCCGACGGCCAGTTCCGCGGCGGCAAGGCGATGCCGCTGATGCCCGCCGTCGAGGAGGCGTTCGGCATGGGCGGCTGCGACGCGGTGCGCCACGTGATCGTCTACAAGCGAATCGGTGCCGACCTGAAGTGGGACGCGGCGAAGTACCGCTGGATGCACGAGGTCGAGGCGGGCCAGCCCGCTGCCTGCGAGCCCGAATGGGTCGGCGCCGAGCACCCGCTGTTCATCCTGTACACGTCGGGCTCCACCGGCAAGCCCAAGGGCGTGCAGCACTCCACGGGCGGCTACCTGCTGCACGCGATGCTGACGATGAAGTGGGTGTTCGACATCAAGCCCGCCGACGTGTTCTGGTGCACGGCCGACGTGGGCTGGGTCACCGGCCACACCTACGTCGCGTACGGCCCGCTGGCGGTCGGCGCCACCGAGATCGTGTTCGAGGGGGTGCCCACCTATCCGAACGCCGGGCGCTTCTGGGACATGATCGCCAAGCACAAGGTCTCGATCTTCTACACCGCGCCCACCGCGATCCGCTCGCTGATCAAGGCGTGCGACACCGATCCGAAGACGCACCCGAAGAACTACGACCTGTCGAGCCTGCGGATCCTGGGTTCGGTCGGCGAGCCGATCAACCCCGAAGCCTGGATGTGGTACTACAACCACGTCGGGGGCGGCCGGTGCCCGATCGTGGACACCTTCTGGCAGACCGAGACCGGCGGCCACATGATCACCCCGCTGCCGGGCGCCACGCCGCTGGTGCCGGGCTCGTGCACGCTGCCGCTGCCGGGCATCATGGCCGCGATCGTCGACGAGACCGCGCAGGACCTGCCCAACGGGCAGGGCGGCATCCTCGTGGTCAAGAAGCCGTGGCCGTCGATGATCCGCACGATCTGGGGCGACCCCGAGCGCTTCGCCAAGAGCTACTTTCCCCCGGAGCTCAAGGGCTACTACCTGGCCGGCGACGGGGCGGTTCGCAACAAGGTCACCGGGTACTTCACGATCACCGGGCGCATCGACGACGTGCTCAACGTGTCGGGGCACCGGATGGGCACGATGGAGATCGAGTCGGCGCTGGTCGCCAACCCGCTGGTGGCCGAGGCCGCGGTGGTGGGGCGCCCGGACGACCTGACCG
>CAYGZN010000564.1:0-286 GCA_964354355.1 uncultured Burkholderiaceae bacterium
CCAGGACCTGCACCTCGGCCTCGCCGCGCGACAGCCAGCCGCTCGAGGCCGCACCGTCGTGCTCGACGTAGCGCGCATCGAGCCCCGTCAGCTCGGACAGCCGCAGGCCGCTGGAGTACAGCAGCTCGATCAGCGCCTTGTCGCGCACGCGCTCGAACGCGTCGCCCTTCTCGGGCGCACGGCCGACCAGTCGTGTCGCGAGGTCCGCAGACAGCGCCTTGGGCAGGCGCCGCGCGCGCCGCGGCGCCCGCACGCCGCCGACCGGGTTCGACTGCACGCCACCGCG
>CAYGZN010000564.1:296-2276 GCA_964354355.1 uncultured Burkholderiaceae bacterium
CCGCCGAGAGCTGCTCGCGGGCCGCGGCGGCCACCCATCGCCGCACGTCGGCCTCGGTGACGGCGGCCCAGGCGCGCGGCTGTGCCAGCCGCGCAAGCAGCGCGAGCTCGCGGCCATAGCCGGCGAGCGTGCGCGGCGAGCAGCCG
Organism: uncultured Burkholderiaceae bacterium; assembly: GCA_964354355.1. GTDB lineage: Bacteria > Pseudomonadota > Gammaproteobacteria > Burkholderiales > Burkholderiaceae_E > CAYGZN01. The sequence goes on from CAYGZN010000564.1 coordinate 443, forward strand.
CGCTCGACCCGCAGCCGCGCCAGGTACGCGGCGACCGCGGGATCGCCCTGCACGTCAGGCCGCCAGCCGGGACAGCGCGGCGCTGGCGACCTCGGCGATCCGCTCCAGGAATGCCGTGCCCATGCCGACCTGGAAGCGGCCCGGATCCGGCGAACCCAGCACCAGCAGGCCGAACGACTCGGGCGCGGCGCCGACCCGCAGCGGCAGCAGCGCGATCGAGCGCGTCTCGCTGCCGCCGCCGGGCAGCCAGGTGGCCGCCTTGAAGTCCGCGTTCGGGCCGCAGTACGGCTGCTTGACGCTGTCGGCCAGCGCGATCACCTCGGGCTCGACCGGCTGCGCGCACGCGAGCCCGGCGAGCGAAGGGTCGACCCGCCACAGGCGCATCGCCACGTGCGGCACCGCGAACTCCTCGAGCATGCCCTCGGTGACGAGCGCCGGGACGTCCTGCAGCGAGCGGGCCCGCAGCAGCTCGCGCGTCCAGCGCTGCAGCTTGTCGTTGATCGCGTCGTTCTCGCGGCCCAGGCGCAGCAACTCGGCCAGGCGCATCTCGAGCGCCTTGTTCTTGTCGCGCAGGATGTCGACCTGCCGCTCGACCAGCGATACCGCCCGGCCGCCGTGCGGGTGCGGCACCGTGATCGAGGCCAGCATGTCTGCGTGGGCCTCGAAGAACGACGGGTTGTCGCACAGGTACTGCGCGACCTGTTCGGCGCTCAGCGATGCGGTCATGCGGCGGACTCCACGTTGCGGGACCGGGCGGGACCGGCTGTTGCGGCGCGCGCCTCGAGCGCGGCCAGGTCGACCTCGCCGCTGAACACGGTCTGCGCGGGACCGGTCATCGTGACCGGGCCGCCGTCCCAGCCAATCGTGAGCACGCCCCCGCGCGCTTCGACGTCGACCGGCGACGCCAGCAGGCCGCGGCGCACGCCCGCCACGACGGCCGCACACGCGCCCGAGCCGCACGCGAGCGTCTCGCCCACGCCGCGCTCGAAGACCCGCAGCCGGATGCGGCCCGGCGCGACGACCTGCATGAAGCCGGCGTTGACGCGGGCCGGAAAGCGCGGGTGGCGCTCGATCAGCGGCCCCTCGGTGGCAAACGGCGCCGTGTCGACGTCGGCCACGACCTGCACGGCGTGCGGATTGCCCATCGACACCACCGACAACCAGCGCGTGCCGCCCGGCAGCTGCAGCGGCCACAGCGTGTCGCGCCCCTCGGGCCGCCCCTGCAGCCCGACTGCGTCGAAGGGCACCGCCGCGGCGTCGAGCACCGGCCGGCCCATGTCGACGGCGACCCGTCCGTCGTCCTCGAGGCGGGGCTCGATGACGCCGCCCAGCGTGCGCACGCGGATCGCGCGGCGCTCGGTCAGCCCCTGCTCGCGCACGAACCGCACGAAACACCGCGCGCCGTTGCCGCACTGCTCGACCTCGCCGCCGTCGGCGTTGAAGATCCGGTAGACGAAATCGACGTCGGGTGCATCGGGCGGCTCGACGAGCAGCATCTGGTCGGCGCCGACGCCGAAGTGCCGGTCGGCGAGCAGTCGCCACTGCTGCGGGCGCAGCGCCACACGCTGGCGCACCCCGTCGATCACGACGAAGTCGTTGCCCGCACCGTGCATCTTCGTGAACTTCAGCCTCATGCGACCGATTATCGCCCAAACGGCGGGCGCGCCGCGGCGCGCGGGCGGAGGCGGCGCACGCGACGCCCGCTTGCGCGTCGAGCCGACTCAGTCGTGGTGATAGGGGCTGGGCTGGCCGGGCGGGCGGGTCTTGAAGCGCTTGTGCGTCCACAGGTACTGCGCCGGCATCTCCAGCACCCGCTGCTCGATGAACGCGTTCA
>CAYGZN010000565.1:0-2270 GCA_964354355.1 uncultured Burkholderiaceae bacterium
GATGGGCCACACCGCTGATTCGCGACGACTGCACCGGCGACGAACCTTGGCGAAGAACTGCCAGCATTCTCCCGAACACTCGCCACGCGACAGCGATGAGCGGCTGCGGTCCGCGCGAGGCTCCCGAGGCGTGGGCGGGGGCTGGGCGGGCGAAGCGACTGGCCCTCGCCGCGGGCTTCCGCAGGGAAGCCGGGTCGGAGCGGCCCGCAGGGACGCTCCGAGGGGCCGTTGTCTGAGCGACGGCGCAGCCGGCGCGAGTTCGGCCCCGGCCCGGCTGGACGAGGAAGACGCGGGAAGCCCGAAGGGCCGAGGGCCTCGGAGCGCAGCCCGCCCAGCCCCCACCCACGCCCACGCCCACGCCCACGAAGCACCGACCCACCCACCGGACCGAAGCCGCTCATACCTGAGCCGACTCCAGACGCACCCGAGGATCCAGCACCGAGTACAGGATGTCCACCACCAGGTTGATCCCGATGAACATCAGCACCGTGATCATCAGGTAGGCCACCACGACCGGGCGGTCGAGCTGGAAGATCGAGTCGATGACGAGCTTGCCCATGCCCGGCCACGCGAAGATCGACTCGGTGACGATCGCAAACGCGATCACCGAGCCCAGCTCCAGGCCGATCACGGTGACCAGCGGGATCATGATGTTCTTGAGCAGGTGCACGCCCAGCACCCGGTTGCGCGTCAGGCCCTTGGCGCGCGCGAACTTGATGTAGTCCAGCAGCACGTTCTCGCGGACCTGGGCGCGCGTGAGCCGGATGATCAGCGACAGCTTGAACAGCGCGAGATTGATCGCCGGCAGCAGCGCGTGCTTCAGGCCGTCCCAGTGCAGGATCGACAGCTTCGCGCCCAGGAACTCGACGGTCGGGCCGCGGCCCGTCGAAGGCAGCCAGCCCAGCTGCACGGCGAACAGCATGATCAGCAGCAGCCCGACCCAGAAGGTCGGCAGCGAGAAGCCCACGATCGAGCCGGCCATGATCGCCTTGGACATGCGGCTCTCGGGCTTGAGCCCGGCGTACAGCCCCAGCGGAATCCCGATGACGATCGCAATGACCATTGCGAGCACGGCCAGCTCCAGCGTCGCAGGCATGCGGTCCAGGATCACGCGCAGCGCCGGCTCGCCGTAGACGAAGCTGTTGCCCAGGTCGCCCGACAGCGCGTTCTTCAGGAACAGGCCGTACTGCGCCCACATCGGCTTGTCCAGGCCCAGCGCGGCACGCGCGCGGTCCTTCTCGATCTGGTCGGCCTGGGGATTGACCAGCATCTCGACCGGGTCGCCGACCAGGAAGATACCGACGAACACCAGCACCGAGGTGACGATCAGCACCAGCACGGTCTGCGCGAGCCGTCGCAGGATGTAGACGAGCATCGTGCGGGCCTGCAGCCGGGGGGAGGGCGTCGCGCGCTACTTCGCCGGCCTGACGTCGAACGCGAACGTGTACTGGTCCGCCCGCGCCTGGTAGGCCAGCCCCTTGCGGGCGGCCCACGCCGAGACCTCGTAGTGCAGCGGCACGATGCCCTGCTCGGCCATGGCTTTCTCGCTGGCGGCCGCCAGCAGCATGCCGCGCTTGGTGTCGTCGAGCTGCGTCATCGCCGTGGTGATCATCGCGTCCAGCCCCGCGCTGGAGAACCGGCCGCGGTTGGCGCTGCCCAGGCCCTGCGCCGTGTCGAAGGTGCCCACCAGTGCGCGCAGCGGCGACGACGTGTCGCCGGACTCCGAACCCCAGCCGGCCAGCAGGAACGAGAACTCGAGCTTGGAGCCGCGCGAGAAGAAGATGTTCGACGGCATCGTCTCGAGCTTGGTGTCGATGCCCACGCGCGTCAGGAACTGGGCGACGGCCTGCGCGATCTTCTCGTCGTTGACGTAGCGGTTGTTGGGCGCGTGCAGCGTCAGCTGAAAGCCGTTGGGATAGCCCGCGTCGGCCAGCAGCTTCTTGGCACCTTCGGGGTCGAACTTCTCGGGCGGCAGCTTCTTGCTGGTGCCGAAGAAGGTCTCGGCCAGAAACTGCCCGGCCGGCACGGCCTGCTTCTCCATGACCCGCTCGACGATCGCGTCGCGGTTGATCGACTTGGAGATCGCACGGCGCACCCGCACATCGCGCAGCGGGTTGGCCTCCATCGGCTTGCCGTCCTTCGTGCGCACGAACGGCGAGTTCTTCTCGCGCCCGGAGTCCAAGTGCAGGTAGATGATCCGGTTCGACACGGCCGACTTCACCGTCAGCTTGGGATCCCGGGCGATCTTCTCCATGTCGGCAGTTGGCACG
>CAYGZN010000566.1:0-2261 GCA_964354355.1 uncultured Burkholderiaceae bacterium
CCCCAACTCCTACCTGGCGTGGTCCGACCCGACCGACGTCGCCCGGGTCGAGGACCGCACCTTCATCTGCAGCCGGCGCGAGGAAGACGCGGGCCCGACCAACAACTGGATGGACCCCGCGACGATGCGCGCCACGCTCGACGGCCTGTTCAAGGGCTGCATGCGCGGGCGCACGATGTACGTGATTCCGTTCTCGATGGGCCCGATGGGCTCGCCGATCGCCCACGTGGGCGTGGAGATCACCGACAGCCCGTACGTCGTCGTCAGCATGGGCGTGATGACGCGCATGGGCCGCGAAGTCTACGACGTGATCGGCGAGGACGGCGGCTACGTGCCGTGCGTGCACACGGTCGGCAAGCCGCTTGCGGCGGGCGAGAAGGACGTGCCCTGGCCGTGCAACCCCACCAAGTACATCGTCCACTACCCCGAGACGCGCGAGATCTGGTCGTACGGCTCGGGCTACGGCGGCAACGCGCTGCTGGGCAAGAAGTGCTTCGCGCTGCGCATCGCGTCGAACATGGGCCGCCAGGACGTCGCCGCCGGCGGCATCGGCTGGCTGGCCGAGCACATGCTGATCCTGGGCGTGACCTCGCCGCAGGGCAGGAAGTACCACGTCGCGGCCGCGTTCCCGTCGGCCTGCGGCAAGACCAACTTCGCGATGCTGATCCCGCCCGAGGGCTGCGACGGCTGGAAGGTCACCACGATCGGCGACGACATCGCCTGGATCAAGCCGCACGCCAACGGGCGGCTGCACGCGATCAACCCCGAGGCCGGCTACTTCGGCGTGGCCCCGGGCACCAACGAGAAGACCAACTACAACTGCATGGCGTCGCTGAAGGCAAACGTGATCTTCACCAACGTCGCGCTGACCGACGACGGCGACGTGTGGTGGGAGGGCATGACCAAGGAGCCGCCCGCGCACCTGATCGACTGGCAGGGCAAGGACTGGACGCCCGCGATCGCGGCGGCCAACCCGGTCGGCGGCAAGCCGCGCCCGGCCGCGCACCCCAACGCGCGCTTCACGGTGGCGTCCACGCAGAACCCCGTCATCGACGCGCAGTGGGACGACCCCGAGGGCGTGCCGATCGACGCGTTCATCTTCGGCGGGCGGCGCTCGACGACCGTGCCGCTGGTCACGCAGGCGCGCAACTGGGTCGAGGGCGTGTACATGGCCGCGACGATGGGCTCCGAGACCACCGCGGCCGCGGCCGGCCAGCAGGGCGTCGTGCGCCGCGACCCGTTCGCGATGCTGCCGTTTTGCGGCTACAACATGGCCGACTACTTCCACCACTGGCTCGACCTGGGCCACCGGCTCGAAGTGGCCAAGGCGAAGCTGCCGGCGATCTTCTGCGTGAACTGGTTCCGCACCGACGAGAAGGGCAAGTTCGTGTGGCCGGGCTACAGCGAGAACATGCGCGTGCTCGAGTGGATGATCGGCCGCATCGAGGGCAAGGCGGGCGGCGTCGAGCACGTGTTCGGAACGTCGCCGCGCTACGGCGATCTGAACTGGAAGGGCCTGACGTTCTCGCAGTCCGATTTCGAGAAGATCACGTCGATCGATGCGGCCCAGTGGCGCCAGGAATTCAAGCTGCACGCCGAGCTGTTCGAGAAGCTGCGGCACCGGCTGCCGCACCAGCTGCCGGACACCAAGGCGGCGCTGGAGAGCAAGCTGGCGGCCTGACCGGGTCAGTCTGGCGCCGGGCGACTGTCCGGCGGGCTGCCCTGCGCGGGCACGGCGGTGCCCGCAGGGCGATCCTGCAGCGTCAGCAGGCGCGTGCGCGCCTCGTCCAGGTCGAGGCGGATCAGGCGCAGCCGGCCGCGCAGCGCGTAGTGCGGCTCCAGCAGTGACGCCGGCACCTTGAACGCTTTGGCCTGCGCGACGACCTCGTCGATCTCGGATTGCAGCGTCGTGAAGTCGGTCCCGGGGCCTGCGGCCGCAACCTTGGCCTCGACCGCCTTGGCCTGCCGATACAGGCCCTCGACGCGAAACGAGGGGCGCAGGGTCAGCAGACGCGGCAGCCAGTTGGACGCGGCGGCGGACACGGCCGCCAGTGGAATCGCCAGCACCCACAGGCGCATCAGCAGGTTGGCCAGCCAATAGGGCAGGTAGCGGTACAGGAACGGCGGCCCCGACTGATACAGGTGTTCGACGTCCTCCGGCACGGCGATCTCGGCCAGGCCCGTGATGTTCGGAAACTCGCGTGCGGCGTTCAGCAGCTCCGGCCCGCCGTGGATCTCCTTGGCGGCCCTGACCAGTAGGT
>CAYGZN010000567.1:0-2261 GCA_964354355.1 uncultured Burkholderiaceae bacterium
ACATCCTCATCCTTGGCACGACGGGAATGGCCGTCCACGCCTTCTTCCTGAAGGCAGCGCACGACGATCTCTGCGCCAGTGAGTTCCATCGAAGATATCCCGTTCAAGGTCCAGGGAGCCCGCCCGCCGGCGCCAACGCGGCCTTGTGCCGCCTCGACGCAGGCCTCGGAACGGGGCCTGTGAGATTGATTGGACGCCATTGCGAACGCTTGTGGCGCTCGCTCCGGCACGCTCGTCTGATCCCTGGCTGCCTGATGAGCCGGCCGCGAAAAAGACAAAACTCCATCGACGACGCCAAACGCGCCGTCCACGGAGCAAGAGGTGCCGAAAGGTTACTGCAGCGCACCAGATCGGTCAAGGCGAGCGGCGATGCGGGCGGACTCTGCTAGCATCGCCGGCTGGCTTCGCAGCATCCCAGGGAATGGCCTCTCGCAAGGAACTGTCGGATTTTCTCGAGTCGGTCGAACGACGGGCCTTCAAACAAGCCGTCTACGCGGTTCGGGACGACGATTCCGCGCTGGACATCGTGCAGGACGCGATGTTCAAGCTCGCCGAGAAGTACGCGGACAAGCCGCCCGCCGAGCTGCCGCCGCTGTTCCAGAGGATCCTGCAGAACACGATCCACGACCACTTCAGGCGCCAGAAGGTCCGCAACCTGTGGACGACCCTGTTTTCGTCGCTGCTGCCGGGTGACGACGAGGGAGGCGAGCGGGACCCGCTGGAGGCCCTCGAGGCGCAGGATGGGGCCCAGACCAGCGAGAGTGCCGCCCAGATCGTCGAGCGCGACCAGATCCTGCGGGCGATCGAGGACGAGATCCGGCGCCTGCCGACCCGTCAACGGGAGGCATTCATCATGCGTTACTGGCAGGAAATGGACGTCGCGGAGACCGCGGCGGCCATGGGTTGCTCGGAAGGAAGCGTCAAGACGCACTGTTCCCGTGCAACTCACACCCTTGCCGCAGCGCTCAAGGCAAAGGGAATCACCTTATGAACGAGCAGTTATTCGCCGATCGCATTCGCCAGGCGCTCGAGTCCTCCACCGAGCGCCTGCCCTACCGGGTCACCCAGCGACTCGAGCGTTCGCGTGCCCAGGCGCTGGCCCGGATTCCCCAGCCCGCCGTGCACCCGGGAGGCGTCACAGCGGTGGCGGGGGCCGTGGCCGCGCACGGCGGCGCCGGCGGCCCGCTGGACGACCGCCCGTCGCTGTGGATCCGCCTTGCGTCGACGCTGCTTCCGCTGGCCCTGGTGATCGCCGGGCTCTACGGAATCGCCGTCTGGCAGGAAAGCCAGGACGCGCTCGACACTGCCGACATCGACGCCGCGCTGCTCACCGACGACATCCCGATCTCCGCCTACGCGGACCGCGGCTTCGGCGTGTACCTGAAGAACACGCGGCAATGACGGGTGCCATGTTCCGTGCGCGTGCCCGGGCCGGCATGCAGACGTGGCTGCTGGCTGCGGGCATGGCGGCGGGCCTCGCCCTGGCGTCGGCCGCCGTCTTCGCGCAGGCCGAGTCCGATCGGAGCGGCGCGACGCGACGCTCGCTGGTCCCCCTGGCGCAGCCGCTGTGGACCGACCTCGATTCGTCGCAGCAGCAGGTGCTCGCCCCGTTCGCGGCACAGTGGAACGCGTTGCCACTGAGCGAGAAGCGGGCCTGGGCCGAACTGGCCAGCCGCTTTCCGAAGATGCCCGCGGAGGAGAAGTCGCGGGTCGAGCGGCGGATCGTGCAGTGGGCGGCGTTGACCCCCGAGCAGCGTCGCCTGGCGCGCGCCAACTATCGCCTCGCGCAGGCGGCGCCCAAGGAGGACCGGCTGGCGGAGTGGGAGAACTACCAGACGCTGACCCCCGAGCAGCGTTCGGTGCTGGAGACGTCCGGCAGCACCAGCAATACCGCGGCGCGACATGCCGGCGCGCGCACCGGGCTCGCCAAGGAGGCCTCGCAACCGCTGCCGCGGCGGGCGCCCGCGCGGCCCGCGCCCGCGGCCGCCCCGTCGACGCCGGAAGGCGTCGCAACGTCGGCAGGCGCGACCGGCTCGAGCGCGACGGTCTCCGGCGCGACCGTGCCGGGTTCGACCGAGTCGTCGCCGGGCCTGGCCGCCCCGAATCCGGCAGCCCCGTCACTGGTCGATCCGGCCCGCCCGGCTGCGGCGGATGCGCCCGTCGCAACGCCGCCTTCGGCCGCGGGACCCGCCGCGCTGGCGCCGGGCGTCCCGCAGGGCAACGTTTCGCAGTAGCGCACCGGCGCGCGGACGCGACCACGG
>CAYGZN010000568.1:0-2254 GCA_964354355.1 uncultured Burkholderiaceae bacterium
GCCAGGACCGGCCCGAGCGTCGCGGGTGCCGGCGCCGTCGTCGCGATGGTCCACGGCCTGGGCGAACACTCGGGCCGGTACGCGTCGCTGCACCGCGCGCTGTCCGGTGCCGGGCTGGCCTGGGCGGCCGCGGACCTGCGCGGGTTCGGCCGGTCCCCGGGCCCCCGCGGCCACGTCGACGGCTGGGCCGACTACCGCAGCGACGTCGCCGCGATCCTGGAGCTGGGCCGAGCCCAGGCACCGGGCGCGCCGGTGTTCCTGTTCGGGCACAGCATGGGCGGGCTGATCGGGCTCGACTACGTGCTGCGCGAGCCACACGGCATTGCCGGCGTGGCCGCCAGCGGCCCTGCGCTGGTGCCGGCCGGCGTGCGCCGGCCGGTGCTCGAAGTCACGGCCCGGGTGCTGTCGCTGGTGGTGCCCAGACTCTCGACCGAACTCGGCCTCGATCCCGCAGGGCTGTCGACCGACCCGCAGGTGGCCGTCGACTATCTCGCGGACCCGCTGGTGCACGGCAAGGTGTCGATGCGCTGGGGAGCCGAGATCATGGCGTCGATGGCCTGGGTGCGCGAGCATCCGGCCAGCCTGCGCGTGCCGCTGCTGCTGCAGCACGGCGCCGCCGACCCGATCAACGCGCCGTCGGGCACGGTCGCGTTCTACGCGGCCGCCGGCTGCGCCGACAAGACGCTGCGACTCTACGAGGGCTGCCGCCACGAAGTGCACCACGACGCTGCGCGCGAGACGTTCGAGCGCGACCTCGTGCAGTGGCTGCTCCGGCGCTCCGAGGTCGGCGTCTAGCGGGCCGCGCGTGACGATGTCGGCTCGCGTGTGGGTCGTTGCCGGCGCCGTGGCGGGCGCGCTGTCGGTGGCCGCGGGCGCGTTCGGTGCGCACGCGCTGAAGGCGCGGCTCGCGCCCGAGCTGCTGGCGGTGTTCGAGACCGCGGTTCGCTACCAGATGGTGCACGCGCTGGCGCTGCTCGCCACGGGCTGGGTGTCGGTCGCGTTTCCGGGCCGGGCGTCGGCGTTGGCCGGCTGGGCGTTCCTCGCCGGCACGGTGCTCTTCAGCGGCAGCCTGTACCTGCTGGCGCTGGGCGGCGTTCGAGCCGTCGGCGTGGTGACGCCGGTCGGCGGTCTGCTGCTGATCGCGGGCTGGCTGTTCCTGGCCTGGGCGGGCGGCGTCACTCGAGCGAGCGACGGGCGATCCGCTCGGCAGGGTCCTCGGGATTGATGCGGATCGTGAAGCCCAAGCTCTCGCAGAAGCGCAGCATCGACACGTTCTCGCCGAGCACGATGCCTTCGATGATGCGGTAGCCGCGCGCGCGGCCTGCGTCGAACAGCCGCTGCATCAGCCGCCCGCCCACGCCGGTGTGCTGCATCCAGTCGCCCACGACGATCGCGAACTCGGCCACGCCGTCTTCCCACGTCGGGATGATGCGCGCGACGCCGGAAATGCGCGAGCCGGCGGCGCCGGGGCTGCCGCCGGTGTCGTTCGTCAGCACGATCAGCGCCAGCTCGCGGTCGTAGTCGATCTGCGTGAAGCGCTCGATCATCGCGGGCGACAGCTCCTTGATGGGCATCATGAAGCGGCGGTACAGCGTCTGCGGGGACAGCGCCGCGACGAATTCGCGCTCCAGTTCGGCATCCTCGGGCCGGATCGGTCGGATCAGCACCGTCGTGCCGTTGCGCAGCGTGACGGTCTCCTCGAGTTCGCGCGGATAGGGGTGGATGGCCAGGTGCCCGTAGGCGCCCTTCCACAGCACCTTGAGCATCTGGGCCGGGGTCTTGACCTCGACGCGCGCATCCAGCGCCATGACCCGGTACTCGTCGGCCACCAGCGGGTTGATGTCGATCGAGGCGATCCACGGGCACGCGCACACCAGCGTCGAGAACCGCACCGCCGCCTGCTCCAGCCCGCTGAAGTCCACGCCCGGGACGTTGCGATACGCTCCCAGCACGCGCGCGATCCGCGGCCGCTCGATCAGCGAGCGCGCCAGCAGCGCGTTCAGCGGCGGCAGCCCGATCGCGACGTCGTCGATCTGTTCCACCGCGACGCCGCCCGCGCCGAAGGCGATCACCGCACCGAACATCGGATCGGTCGCCATGCCCAGGTAGAGCTCGCGCTGGTGGCGGCTGCGGATCATCGGCTGCACGACGATGCCGCTGATCCGCGCGTCGGGGCGCAGCCGCGCTGTGCTCTCCAGGATGTCCTCGGCGGCGGCGCGCGCCGCCGCGCGCGACTGCACGTTGATGCGCACGC
>CAYGZN010000569.1:0-2252 GCA_964354355.1 uncultured Burkholderiaceae bacterium
CTACGGCGCGTTCGCCGCGCTGCCCCTGTTCCTGGTCTGGCTGTTCTCGGTGTGGATGGCCGTGCTGATCGGCGCGTTGCTGACGGCGAACCTTCGAGACTGGGGCGTGCCACTCGGTGATCCGCACACGGCGACTCCGGCAGGCGAGTTCGACCGGATGGCCCGGGTGCTCAGTGAACTCGTGCGCCGCGCGCCCGAGCGGGTGGAAAGCGCGCGCTTTCGGGCCGACTTCGACGGCGATCCGCGCGCCGCGGACGAGTTCGCGGCGTTGCTCGCAGCCGAGGGCTACCTGGTCAGGGTCTGGCCGGTCGGTGCCGGCCGGGACCGGATCGGTGTGTGGGACGAGTACTGGCTGCCCGCGGCCGACCTGGGCCAGCGCACCCTTCGGCCGCTGTTCGACCGGGTGTGGGCGGGCCCGGCCCGTCGGCGCGATCGGTGGCGGGCGGTGGAGCCGCCCGCACCGGCGCTCGATCCGGGCAGCCCGCTGCTGTCGCAGCCGCTGCGCGAGGTCCTGGCGCGGCCCGCGGTGTCGTAAGCACGCGTTCCCGTCGGGTACCGTGTCACGCGGGTCAGGGCGTGGCGATCGCGGGGCGCGCCGTCCCCAGCCCGTCGAGCCAGCCGCGCAGCGCGGCCAGCACCGGGTCGGGAGCCTCGGCCATCAGGTTGTGACCGCTGCCGGGCACCTCGACCACGGTCGCGTCGCGCATGAGGCGGATCAGCTCGCGCGCCGATCGCGGCGGCGTCATCGCGTCGCGCGCGGCCAGCACGAACAGTGCCGGACAGCGCACGGCCTGCGCGCGCTCGACGCCTGCGGCATAGGCGCTGCACGCCGAGAAGTCGTTGAGCAGCACGCCCGGGGCCTGGCGCTCCATCAGGCGGCGGTTCTGCACGAACACGGAGAAGCCCGGACCCGGGCAGCCCGGGCGGTGGCTGACGCCCGAGTGCGACCAGTAGTTGATCATGTCGAACGCGCGCGGCTCGTCGGTTCGGGCCGCCTCGAGCAGCGCCTCGGACACCTTCATCGGAAAGGCCGTCGCCAGCAGTGCGATGCCGGCGATCGCCTGCGGCGCCTGCGGCGCCTGCCCCGCGGCTTCGAGTGCGATCAGCGAGCCCATGCTGTGGCCGGCGATCACCACCGCGCCGGGCGTGCGTCCCGGGCCGGCGGGCCCGGCTGCTCGGCGTGCGGCCTCGATCGCCGCGAGGACCCAGGCGGCCATCGACTCGACGTCGGGCAGCGCGGGTCCTGCGCTGCGGCCGTGGCCCGGGAGGTCGAGCGCCAGCACCGACCAGCCGTGGTGCGCCAGGTAGCGCGACTGCAGGATCCAGACCGAGTGATCATGCTGGCCGCCGTGCACGAACGCGACCAGCGGCGCGTCCGGCTCGAGCGGCCTGCCGCCGGTGTAGCCGTACGCCCGCTTGCCGTCGACGTCGAAGTACATGGCCGCTCGCTCAGGCGCCCTTCTGGGCGGCGCGGAACCCGCGCTTGAGGTCGTCGATCAGGTCGTCGACGTCTTCCAGCCCGATCGACAGGCGCAGCGTCGCCTCGCCGATGCCCGCAGCGGCCAGCGCCGCAGCGTCCATCCTGAAGTGGGTCGTCGACGCCGGATGAATGACCAGGGAGCGGGCGTCCCCGACGTTGGCCAGATGCGAGAACAGGCCGAGGCCCTCGACGAAGCGCCGGCCGGCCGCGCGGTCGCCGCGCAACTCGACGCTGAACACGGCGCCGCATCCACGGGGCAGCAGCCGCCTGGCCAGCGCGTGGTCCGGATGCGAAGGCAGCTCGGGGTAGGCCACGCGGACCACCTGCGGGTGTGCGGCGAGGAACTCGACGACGCGGCGTGCGTTCTCGACGTGTCGAGCCATGCGCAGCGACAGCGTTTCGATGCCCTGCAGAATCTGGAATGCGTTCATCGGCGACAGGCAGGCACCGAAGTCGCGCAGGCCTTCGCGCCGCGCGCGCAGCAGGAACGGCGCGACCGTCGATTCCTCGGAGAACACCATGCCGTGAAAGCCCTCGTACGGTTCGGTCAGCTCGGGGAATCGCCCGGACGCGTCCCAGTCGAAGCGCCCGGCGTCCACCAGCACACCGCCGATCACCGTGCCGTGGCCGCACAGGAACTTGGTGGCCGAGTGGTACACCAGGTCCGCCCCGTGCTCGAACGGCCGCATCAGGTAGGGGGTCGTGAAGGTGGAGTCCACCAGCAGCGGCACGCGGTGCGCGTGCGCGATCTCGGCCACGGTCGCCACGTCGA
>CAYGZN010000570.1:0-2249 GCA_964354355.1 uncultured Burkholderiaceae bacterium
GAAGGCCAGCGAGGACTTTCCCGAGCCCGACAGCCCGGTGATGACCACCAGCCGGTTGCGCGGCAGGTCCAGGCTGATGTTCTTCAGGTTGTGGGTGCGGGCTCCGCGAATCTTGATCGCATCCATCGGCGGGGACGTCCTTCGGGCATGGCGCGCGTGCGCGACGGGCACGCGTGGCGGGGGCAGGGCGACAGGGGCAACCTGCTAATATAACCGCCTCCCGTCTCGCGCCGCTGATGCAGGCTCCCCCAGGTTCCTCCCCCGAGCTGACGCCGTCCTCGGCCGCCTCCGGCGAGCCCGCGCTGCGCATGACGCGTCGCGAGCTGCGCGCCGGCGCCGCGCTCGCGGCGCTGTTCGCGATGCGCATGCTCGGGCTGTTCCTGATCCTGCCCGTGTTCGCGGTCCACGCGCGCGGCCTGCCCGGCGGCGACGACGCGCTGCGGGTGGGGCTGGCGCTGGGCATCTACGGCCTGACCCAGGCGATGCTGCAGATTCCCTTCGGCGTGGCGTCGGACCGGATCGGGCGCAAGCCGGTGATCGTCTTCGGGCTGGTGCTGTTCGCGATCGGCAGCCTGGTCGCTGCCGCCGCGCACGACGTCACCGGGACGATCGCGGGCCGTGCGATCCAGGGCGCCGGCGCCATCTCGGCCGCCGTCACCGCGAGCATTGCCGACCACACCCGCGATTCGCAGCGCACCAAGGCCATGGCGATGGTCGGCGCCTCGATCGGGCTGACGTTCGCGCTGTCGCTGGTGCTGGCGCCGGTGTTGTACCGGCTGGTCGGCATGTCGGGGATCTTCCACCTGACCGGCGCGCTCGCCGTTGCCGGCATGCTGATCGTGTGGCGGGCGGTGCCCCCGCTGCCGGCGGCGGCCGCGCGTGCGTCGGGCGCGTCGGGCGCGTCGGGCGCGGCGCGCCGCCCGTTGCGCGACGTGCTGCGGGATCCGGACCTGATTCGACTGAACGTCGGGATCTTCGCGCTGCACCTGGCGCAGATGGCGATGTTCGTCGTGCTGCCGGCCTGGCTCGTCGAGCGTGCCGGCCTGCCGCTGGCCGATCACTGGAAGGTGTACCTGCCGGTCGTGCTGGCGTCGTTCGCGCTGATGATGCCGCCGATCACGTGGGCCGAGCGCACCGGCCGACTGCGCGTCGTGTTCCTGGGCGCGATCGCGCTGCTGCTGCTGGTGCAGCTCGGCTTCGCCGCGCAGCCGGTCGCCGTCACCGCGTTCGCCGCGCTGCTGCTGGCGTTCTTCGCAGGCTTCAACGTGCTCGAGGCGAGCCTGCCGTCGCTGGTGTCGCGCCTTGCGCCGGCCGACGCCAAGGGGGCTGCTCTGGGCGTGTACAACACGACCCAGGCGCTGGGCCTGTTCGCCGGCGGCGCGATGGGCGGCTGGGTGCTGCGGCGCTGGGACGCCACGGCCGTGTTCCTGATGTGCGCCGCAGTGATGCTGGCCTGGCTGCTGGTGGCCTGGGGCGCCCGCCGCTGGCCTGCATCCGGCCTAGGCCGTGCGGCCGGTCGACCCCGCGGCGCTCTGGAGTAAGCTACCCCTCGATGGCGCGCCCGGCCAGCCCGGCGCGGGCCCAGCGCCCGACGCAGCGGCGCCCCGCAACCCGAATTCCTGGAGAGCCTGCATGGCATCGGTCAACAAAGTGATCCTGATCGGCAACCTCGGCAAGGACCCCGAGACCCGCTACTCGCCCAATGGCGGCGCGATCTGCAACGTGCGCATCGCCACCACGCGCAACTGGAAGGACAAGGCCAGCGGCGAGAAGCGCGAGGAGACCGAGTGGCACAGCATCGTCTTCTACGACCGGCTGGCCGAGATCGCCGGCGAGTACCTCAAGAAGGGCCGCCCGGTCTACGTCGAGGGTCGGCTCAAGACCCGCAAGTGGCAGGACAAGGAAGGGCAGGATCGCTACACGACCGAGATCATCGCCACCGAGATGCAGCTGCTCGGTTCGCGCGAGGGCGGTGGTGGCAGTGGCGGCGACGACGGCGGCGGCTACGCCCGCGAGTCCTCGGGGGCCGGTCGGTCCGGCGGTGCGGGGGCCCCCGGCGGCGCTGGCGGGACGGGTGGGCCGGGCCGCAAGGCGCCCGCGCCCGACATCGGCGACATGGACGACGACATCCCGTTCTGACCGCCGCCGCAGCGGCGCGTCAGCCGCAGCGGCCGGTCAGGTGCGGACGCGCGTCGCGCGCGTCGAGCACCGCAAATTCCAGGCCGCCCGCGTCGGCACGCGTGCGCAGC
>CAYGZN010000571.1:0-2247 GCA_964354355.1 uncultured Burkholderiaceae bacterium
GCTACGTGTGGCACTGTCACATCCTCGAGCACGAGGACAACGAGATGATGCGGCCGATGGTGATGCGGCGCTGACGCCGCGCGCCGGGCGGGCCGCCCGCGGGGTCAGCGGGCGCTGGCCGGTCGCAGCGCGCGCAGCACCTCGTCGTGCAGCGCCCCGCCGGTGGCCACCAGCGACGTGCCGGTGACCGGGTCGCCACCGTGCCAGTCGGTGACGCGACCGCCGGCACCTTCGATGACCGGGATCAGCGCCAGGATGTCCCACGGGCTGAGCACCGGGTCGAGCATCACGTCGGCCCCGCCGGTGGCCACCAGGAAATAGCCGTGGCAGTCGCCCCAGGTCCGGTACATCTTCGCGCGCCGTGACAGCGCCTCGAACGACGGCCCGTCCTGGTGGCGGAACACGTGCCAGTGGTCGGTGGTGACGACCGTCGCGTCCTCGATCCGCGCGCAGGCGCGCACGCGCACCGGGCGCTCGCCCAGCCAGGCGCCGTCGCCGGTGCCCACCAGCACGTGCCCGAGCAGCGGGCTGGCGACGACGCCCAGGATCGGCCGGCCGTCGCGCAGCAGCGCGATCAGCGTGCCGAACAGGTAGCTGTTGGCCACGAACGACTTGGTGCCGTCGATCGGGTCCAGCACCCATCGGTAGCGGGCCTGCGGACGGTGCTCGCCGAACTCCTCGCCGAGGATGCCGTGGTCGGGGTAGCGCTGCATGATCAGCGCGCGCATCACCTCTTCGGCACGCCGGTCGGCAACGGTCACCGGGGTCGCATCCTGCTTGAGGTCGACGGCCACACCGCCCAGGTGGTGCGGCCGGATCACCGCGGCGGCGACCGCGGCGAGCTCGCGCGCAAACGGCAGGAACTCGGTGCGCTCGGCGGCGTCGGGAAGGCGGGTGTAGGTCCTCAGTTCGTCGATCGCCACGCTGGCCGTCCGGTGAGTCGGTTCCGAGTGCCGCAGACTACCCGAAGCGGCGCGGCGGCGTCGAGCGCGGGGTGCGCCGGCCTTGGACGGCGACTGGGTGCACCGTTCGTCGGTCGGCGGGCACCGTTGCCGCCCGGCACGCGCGGCGCGGCTCAAGCGGCGCGCCGGCAGGCCGTAACGGTGTTGGATGAACCCCGAACCGGCATGCCGATGAGCGCCAGGCGACAGGCACTTGCAGACCTGATCGACGATCGTGGCGAGCGGATCCTGCGCACCGCGCTGTCGCTGACCGCACTGCTGCTGGTCGGCGCGATCGTGGCCGGCCACCTCGGCGGCCAAGGCGGCGCGAGCCGGATGGCGATCCGCTACCTGATGCTCGCGGTGTCGGTCGGCGCGCTGCTGGCGCTGCGCGGTTGGGGGGTCGGCGGTGCCGTCAGGCTGTTCCTGTTCGGCAGCGTCGCGATGCTGCTGGGCCAGGCGGCCCTGGTCAGCGGCGTGCGAACGCCGGTGCTGCTGGCCATGCCCAGCCTGCTGGTCCTGTCGGGCTGGTTCCTGGGGCGGCGCGAGGCCATCGCGCTGGGCGCGGTCGCCGCGGTCGGCGTCAGCGCGATGGGCGCGTTCGAGGCGCTGGGACTGCTGCGGCCCCAGCCGCGCGAGGTGCTCGACTATCTGGTGACGCTGCTGGTGGTGCTGCCCGTCTCGTCGGTGATCGGACTGCACGCGCACGGCCGCTTCGTGCACCAGCTGGGGCGCGCGCAGGAAGGCGCCCACCGTCTCGAGCGGGAGCTCGATGCGCGCGAACGTGCCGAGCACGATGCGCGGGCCCGCAACGAGGACCTGCGCCTGATCCACGAGCTGTCGGCGCGCGTGCACCCGCTGCAGGACGTCGAATCGATCCTGCGCGTGGCCACCGATGCGATCGTCGAGGTCACTCGGGCGGGCCGCGTGGTGACCTACCTGTTCGAGCCCGACGGCGTACACCTGCGGCTGGTCGCCAGCCACGGGTTCGACGCCGCGTACGAGCGGATCGCGCGGACCGTCGACGTGCGCGACAGCTGGAGCGGGCGCGCGCTCAAGCTCAAGCGCCCGCTGGTGGCGCGGGACATCTCGCGCGAGCCGCGCTTCGCGCACCCGATCCGCCAGGCGCTGCTGGAACGCGGACTCCAGGGGGCGGTCGTGCTGCCGCTGCTGGACCAGGCGTTGCCGCTGGGCTGCGTGGCGCTGTTCTATCCGCCGGGCGAACTGGAGCGCGACGGCCCCGCCGAGATGGAGACCTTCGAGGCCGTGGGCCGAACGCTGTCGATGGCGATCGTGAACGTGCGCA
>CAYGZN010000572.1:0-2242 GCA_964354355.1 uncultured Burkholderiaceae bacterium
GCCTAACTTGCCTCGACCTACCGCGGCCGGGGTCAGCGCATGTCGGGATCATGTGACGCTGCCCCGGTTTCGCGAGCATCCGATTGTTGGAGCAGCTGGTGAACGGAGGGCGAAATGGGCAAGGCGGAGCCGGCTCCGAATCAGCGGTACACCGGTGAGTTCAAGATCGAGGCGGTCAGGCTGGCAGGGGCGATCGTCGGCAACCCACGGTTCGAGCGACTGGGGATGCCGCCGTCGACGATCATCAAACGGGTGCGGCGCCGCGAGGCGGGGACGTTGGGCGAGGTCGAGATGGCGCCGGCCACGCGGCCGGTCTTCGAGCTGGAGGCGCAGAACGCGAGATTGCGCGGGCGCTCGGAATCACATCCCACCTCTATCGGGATCGACCCTACCCCGTCGCACGATTTCGTGCGCCATGGTCAGCCGCCGCGAACCTTCCATTGAAGCAACGCGTAGTCGCCCGCCTGGTGACGATGGTGCTCGAATACCCCGTCCACCTCTGCGCCGATGCGAACCGGCTGCATCGGGTCGCCCAGCAGGTTGCCGACGATCCTGATCCCCCCGGCGCCGGGCAACTCGACGAGGACCACAAGATACGGCCCGTGGCCGTTGAGCGCCGGATTCACCGGGTGCCAGGGCCGCTCCCAGCTGAAGATCCGGCCGGTGGGCTCGACGCGCTCCCAGCCGACGTCGAACCGGTGGCAGCGGAAGCACAGGTACTCCGGGCCCCACTGCCAGTGGCCGCAGTGGGCACAGCGCTGCACCCACAGTTCGTTGCGGGCGAGCCCCGCCCAGTACGGCGCGCTCAGCCCGTCCGGCTCGGGCCGTGGCGCCGGCAGGCCGTCCGGCAGGTAGGCGCCCGGCGCACTCACAGCGTCTCCTGCGATCCGAGGATCAGGCTGCTGACGGGTGTCGTCATCGGCCCGCCGATCACCATCGAGACGTTCGCGCCGGCCACCTGGGAGGTGGACGTGCCGCGAATCTGGCGAACCGCCTCCAGCACCAGCTCCAGCCCGTGCATGTAGCACTCGGCCAGGTTGCCGCCGCTGGTGTTCAGCGGCAGGCGCCCCCCTGGCGCGAGCAGGTTCTCCAGCGCAAAGAACGCGTCGACCTCGCCGGGCTCGCAGAACCCGTGCTCGACCACGCTCAGCATCACGCCGCCCGTGAAGTTCTCGTAGGACTGGAGCACGTCGACGTCGCCCGGCTCCAGGCGCGCCATCTGCCACAGGCGCGGGGCCACCGGACCGAAGCTGGCCGACGCGTAGTCGGGCGCGTTGTGCGACCAGGCGCCGCTGCGATGGTTCGAACCGGACGCAGCACCGAGCAGGTAGCACGGACGGTGCGGCAGGTCGCGCGCGCGCTGCGCGGACACGAGCACCACGGCGGCCGCGCCGTCGTTCTCCATGCAGCAGTCGTACAGCCGGAACGGCTCGACGATCCAGCGCGACGCGTCGTAGGTCGCCGCATCGAGTGGCCGGCCGTGCATGACCGCGCGCGGATTCGCCTGCGCGTGGTGGTACGACGCAAGCGCAATCGCCCGCTGCGCATCCGCGCCGCCGCCGTGCTCGTGCATGAACCGCATCACCTTCATCGCGAAGCGCTGCGCCGGCGACATCAGCCCGTAGGGCCAGGTCAGCGCGAACTCGCCGCTCACCGTGTCCACCTTCGGGCCCCGGCCGAACCGGTCGAACTGCCCCTGGGCCAGCGCGCGCAGCACGACCACGCAGTCCGCGAGTCCCGCCGCGATGGCCGCGGCGGCGTTGCCCACGGCGGCCGCCACACCGCCGCCACCGCCGCCCCACTGCATGCCGGTGTAACGCAGCTCCCGCAGCCCCAGCGCCGCCGACAGGCGCGACGGGTCGCAGCGATCGTTGCTGTACGAGGAGAACCCGTCGATGTCGTGCGGCGAGATCCCGGCATCGGCGCAGGCGGCTACGATCGCGCGCAGCGCGAGCTTGAACTCCGGCTCCGGCGAGCGCCCGTGCTTGTAGTAGGCGGTCTCGCCGATCCCCGCGACTGCGACCTTGCCCCGAAGCGTTCGTTCCATCCCCGATCCCAGGTTGTCCGTCGGGCCGGCTCGACGTCAGGCCGTCCGGTCGACCGGACGGTCGGCGGGCGCGCCGGCTGGTGTGCGTGTCGGACCGGCGACGATGCCGCGTGCCCTCAGCTCGGCGATCTCTTCAGGGTCGTAGCCGAGTCCGGCCAGCACCTCGTCGGTATGTTCGCCGCAGCGGGGCGCCCG
>CAYGZN010000573.1:0-2233 GCA_964354355.1 uncultured Burkholderiaceae bacterium
AGGCCCGGGTTGCCGAGGGTCTCGCCGAACAGCAGCCGTGTCTCGGGCCGCAGCGCGGCTCGCCAGGCGTCGGGATCGCGCGGGTCGACGAAGGTCGTGTCGACGCCGAAGCGGCGCATCGTGTAGTGCAGCAGGTTGTGCGATCCACCGTACAACGCGCGCGAGGCGACGATGTGCGAGCCGGCGCCGGCCAGCGTGGCGATCGCCAGGTGCAGCGCGGCCTGCCCGCTCGCGGTGGCAATTGCACCGACCCCCTGTTCGAGTGCCGCGACGCGCTCTTCGAGCACGCTGACGGTGGGATTGCTGATGCGCGAGTAGACGTGGCCGGCGCGTTCCATGTTGAACAGCGCCGCCGCCTTGTCCGAGTCCGGGAACACGAACGAGGTCGTCAGGTAGATCGGCGTCGCCCGCGCCCCGGTGTCGGAATCGGGCACCGCGCCGGCGTGCAGCGCCAGCGTGTCCAGGCCGTGGAAATCGCGTTGGCTCATGGTGGCGGCGATGCTATCACGGGCACCGGCGCCGCCGTCGGCGGCCTTCAGCGCGCCGCCCGTCGGATCGATGCGTTCAACTGTGGCGGGACGGGCGCGTGAGGCGCTGCGCCGAGGCGCGGCCGACGCAGAATCGGATCGACAGCAGTCTGGAAGGAAGGCGAGACGCGGCAATGGGCCTCAAGTCGGTCTATCGGGTGGCGGTGGCGGGGATGGACGTGCGCGACGTGCGCCTCGTCGAGATCCTGTTTCGGCACAGCCCGCACAACGCGTTTGCGTACGAGCGGGTCGAGGCGAACGGATCGAAGCCTCCCGACATCCTCATCGTCGCGCCGTCGCACCCGGACGGCGCGCGCACGCTCGCCGCCTTCCGTGATCGAGGCTGGACGGTGCCCGTGGTCGTCGCGTCGGCCACGTCCGGCGACGGGCCGCAGGCCGACCCGCCCGCGCAGGCCGGCGGTTACACGCTGCCGCTGGCGCACCTGATCGTTCGCCTGCTGCCACTGTTGAACCGGGTGGCTTCGCTGGAGTGCGCGCCGAGTGCCCCGGGCGCGCCGAGTGCACCGGGCCCGGCGAGTGCGGCGAGTGCGCAGAGTGCGGCGAGTGCGGCGAGTGCGGCGGCTGTGCCGTCGGCCGCCCTGTCCGCGGGCATTGTGCCAACGCCGGGCGCGGTCGTGCGCGACCGCGCACCGGGCGTGCCGGACGCGCCGGCACCGATACAGCCTGCACCGGCCCGGCCCGCACCCGCCCGACCGGTGACGGGCCAGGTCGTGGCGGGGCCACCTGCGGTCGTGCCTGCCGAGACGGGTCGCGCCGTGCTGGTCGTCGACGACAGCGCGACGGTGCGCAGCCAGGTGGTGAATGCGTTCAATGCGGGCGGCTGGGTGACGGCGTCGGCCGAGTCGGCGCAGCAGGCGCTCGAGCGTCTGGGCGCGCAGGACTTCGACCTCCTGATCGTCGATGTCGGCCTGCCCGACCTCGACGGGCTCAAGCTCGCGCGCCGGGTGCGCAGCGAACCGCGCTGGCGCGCGATGCCCGTGATCGCGCTGACGAGCCGGAGTTCCGCAATCGACGTGGCCCGCGGGGCCCTGGCCGGCTGCAGTGCGTACTTGACCAAACCGATCCCGGTGGCCGACCTCCAGTGGGTGGCCTTCGAGGCCCTGCGCAAGGCGCAGGCTGCGGTCCGGCCGGACGGCACGCGGCAGCGCAGCGATGCGATGCAGATCGTGCATGCCGCAGCGGGTGCGGACCGGCTGCTCGCGGCGCGCGCGTGGCCGGCGGGGCAGCAGCCCACGCCGGGGTGACAGCGGCCGCAACGCCCAGGCCCGCGTCGCACCGCGCGCCGTCGCGCCGCGCGCTGTGGTGCCGTCGCCCGTATCATCGGGCCTCGATGAATCGCATGGCTCACGTCCGAGCACCTTGAACGATCCCAGCCGCCGCCGCCCAGCCGAGCTCGAACTGCTCGCCAGCGAGTTCGAGGACCTGCGTCACAGGGCCTGCGGCGACCTGCCGGGCCTTGCGGCGCCGCCCGACGGCGAGGCCGCCCTCGTGGGCTGGCTCGAACTGCTCGATGCGCACACCGAGACCGCCGACCGGGTGTCGCGCGCGGCCACGGTGCTCGGGTTGGAGCCGCTGGCCGCAGCGATGTCGCGGGCCGCCGACGGATTCTCGGCGTGGATGGAGGAGCCCGCGACCCTGAGCGAGGCGGCCCGCACGCTGATCGACGAATGGTCGCGCCGCTGGCT
>CAYGZN010000574.1:0-2229 GCA_964354355.1 uncultured Burkholderiaceae bacterium
CCGGCATCGGTGGGCTCGCCACGGCCGCGCTGCTGGCGAAGTACGGCGAGCGCAAGGTGCTCGTGCTGGAGCGGCACTACACGCCGGGCGGGTTCACGCACGTGTTCCACCGCCCCGGCTACGAGTGGGACGTCGGCGTGCACTACATCGGCCAGGTGCAACCGGGCTCGATGCTGCGTTCCGCGTTCGATGCGGTCGGCGACGGCCGCATCCAGTGGGAGGACATGGGCGACGTCTACGATCGCATCGTGATCGCGGGCGACGCTTACGACCTGCCGAAGGGGCGCGAGCGCTTTCGCGAGTCCATGAAGTCGCGCTTCCCCGGCGAGGAGGCCGCGATCGACGCCTACCTGGCCGCGGTGCGCGACGCGAACGCCGCGATCGGCCCGTTCCAGGCCTCGAAGGTCCTGGCGGGCCCGGTCGCGGCGGTGGCGGGCCCGCTGATGCGCCGCCGGTTCCTGGGCTGGTCGGACCGCACGACCCGCGAGGTGCTCGAAGGCTTCACGCGCAACCAGCGCCTGATCGCGGTGCTGACCGGCCAGTTCGGCGACTACGGCCTGCCGCCCGGGCAGTCGAGCTTCGTCATGCAGGCGATGATCGCCAACCACTACATGAAGGGCGGCTACTACCCGGTCGGCGGCGCCGGCGTGATCGTCGAATCGATCGCGCCGGTGATCGAGCGATCGGGCGGGCGCGTGCTGATCAACGCCGAGGTCGCCGGGATCGTGGTCGAAGGCGGGCGCGCGGTCGGCGTGAAGATGGCCGCGGACGGCGCAACGCTGCGCGCGCCGATCGTCGTCAGCGACGCCGGCGTCGTCAACACGTTCGAGCGCCTGCTGCCGCGCGACGTCGCCGAGTCCCGGGGGCTGCTCAGGGACCTGGGCCGCGTGCAGCCGTCCACCGCGCACCTGTGCCTGTACGTCGGGTGCCGCGAGAGCGCGCAGGCGCTGCAGCTTCCGCGGCACAACATCTGGGTCTATCCGCACGACGACCACGATCGCAGCGTCGCGGACGGCATCCGCGATCCCGACGCGCCGATGCCCGTGGTCTTCATCTCGTTCCCGTCGGCCAAGGATCCCGACTTCGAGCGCCGCCACCCCGGCCGCGCGACCGTCGAGGTGATCGGCGTCGCGCCCCACGCGTGGTTCGACCGCTGGCGCGGCACGCGCTGGAAGAAGCGCGGCGCCGACTACGACGCGTTCAAGGCGCGCCTCGCGCAGCGGATGCTGGAGGCGCTGTACGAGCAGGTGCCGCAGCTGCGTGGCAAGGTGGACTTCCACGAGCTCGCCACGCCGCTGACGACCGAGCACTTCTGCAACTTTGCGCAGGGCGAGATCTACGGCGTCGACCACACGCCGCAGCGGTTCCGCCAGCGTTTCCTGGCACCGGCGACGCCGGTGAAGGGGCTGTACCTGACCGGGGCGGACATCGTGACCTGCGGGGTCGGGGGCGCGCTGATGGGCGGGGTGCTGACGGCATCGGCAATCCTGAAGCGCAACCTCGTCACCGCGATCCGGGAATCGGCCACCGGCCCGGCAGTCGGCTGAAGCGCCGCGATCACGTTTCCGCGGGCTCGCCAGTCGAGCGTGCCGGGCCGATGGCACACACGGGCGGCCGCTCGGGCCGGGCGCTGCCGAGGAAGCGCACGAAGCCACCGCCCCCGTCCGAACGCTGGCTCCGCGGCTCCAGGGCCCGGAACGAGGCGGTGGACCGTGGGAGCCCCTACTGCCGCGCCATGGCGATGCGCAGGCGCTCCTCGGGCGAAATGAAGTGGTCGTTGTCGTCGACACCCACGTCGAGCTGGACCCAGTGGATCTTGCCGGTGAACCTGCTCGCGTGGACGCTGTAGTCCGCAGTGACCGGCGTGCCCGACTCGTAGCCGACGTCGGTGGTCTCGTCCAGGGAGAAGACCATCGCCTGCGTCATGGCCACGCGGCCTGAGCCGACGCTTCGCCCGTCGTAGTAGAGCGTGACCTTGCCGCCCTTGCCCAGGCCGCCGCCGTCGTAGGCGAATTCCATGCGCACCTGGTGCTTCCCTTCGGGAATCGGCTCGGTCGCCACGGTCGCGAACTCGTGGATCCCGAGCACGTTGTAGACGAACTTGGCCTTCCCATCCTTCGCGTATACGCTCCAGCCGCCGAAGCGGCCACCCTGCGCGATGATCACGCCGTTCGCCGGCTTGCCCGCGCCCACCACGACCTCGGCGGTGACGCTGAAGGAGTGGTTCTT
>CAYGZN010000575.1:0-2217 GCA_964354355.1 uncultured Burkholderiaceae bacterium
ATCGCCGCCAGCGCGGCGATCACGGTCTTGCCGCTGCCCACGTCGCCCTGCAGCAGCCGGTTCATCGGCTCGTGCCGCTGCAGGTCGGCGCTGACCTCGCGCCACGCGCGCTGCTGCGCGCCGGTCAGCCGAAACGGCAGCGCCGCCATCAGGCGAGCGACCTGCGCACGACGGGTCAGCGGCACCGCGCGCTGCGTCGCGCGCGCCGCGCGCGCGCGCTTGAGCGACAGCTGCTGGGCCAGCAGCTCCTCGAAGATCAGGCGTCGCCACGCCGGATGGGACCGGTCCTCGAGCGCGGACAAGGGCGCGTCCGCCGGGGGCTGATGCAGCAGCCGCAGCGCCTGCATCAGCGGCGGCAGGCCGAGCGGCCCCGCGACGTCCGCTTCGACGGTATCGGCCCAGTCGGCGCGCGACAGCGCCTCGAGGATCGCGCCGCGCAGCGTCGCCTGCCCGATCCCCGCGACGGTCGGGTAGACGGGCGTCAGCCGCGTGGGCAGCGCGTCGCTCGACGAGACCATCCGGTAGCGCGGGTGCACGATCTCGACGCCGAACAGGCCCCCTCGCACGTCGCCGTAGGCCCGCACGCGCCGACCGACGGCGAGCTGAGCGACCTGCGAACCGTAGAAGTTCAGGAAGCGCAGCGTGATGCGACCGCCGCCGTCGTCGAGTTCGACCGCCAGCGTGCGCCGCCCGCGCGCGACGACCTCGCTGCGCACGATCTCGCCGCAGACCTGGCAGGTGTCGCCGGGGCGCACCGACGCAATCGGCGTGATGCGGGTCTCGTCCTCGTAGCGCAGCGGCAGGTGCAGCAGCAGATCGGCTTCGCTGCGGATGCCGAGCCGCGCGAAACGGTCGAGGTCGGTCAAGCGGGCACGGGCGTCAGCCCAGCACCATCACCGCCTCGACCTCGAACTGCGCGCCGCGCGGCAGGCTCGCGACGCCAACGGTCGACCGTGCGGGAAACGGCTGGGCGAAATACGCCTGCATGATCTCGTTGACCCTGGGGAACTGCGCCAGGTCGGTCAGGAACAGCGTGAGCTTCACGCAGTCGGCGAGCGTGCCGCCGGCGGCCTCGGCCACGGCCTTCAGGTTCTGGAACGCGCGGTGCGCCTGGGCCTCGAGGCCGCCGTCGACCAGCTGGCCGGTCACCGGGTCCAGCGCGATCTGGCCCGACAGGTACACGGTGCTGCCGGCGCGAACCGCCTGCGAGTAGGGGCCGATCGCCGCGGGCGCGCCGGCGGTGGAAACGATGGTCCGGGTCATGGGGGCGGCTCCCTGCGATGGTCCAGCGCGCATGTTAGCCGATGGCGGCGTCGGCCCCTGGCGCGCGCCGCGGGCCTGCGCCGCGGTTCCAGTACCATAGGGCGGCGACCTCCTCCCGCTGCACTGCCCAGGCTTCCCCGACCGATGACCGCTCCCGACGTCCGCGCGCCGGACAGTCCGCCGATCCGCATTCGCGGCGCGCGGCAGAACAACCTGCGCAACCTGGACCTGGACATCCCGACCGGCGAGCTGGTCGTGGTCACCGGCGTGTCCGGATCGGGCAAGTCCTCGCTGGTCTTCGACACCCTGTACGCCGAAGGGCAGCGCCGCTACGTCGAGACGTTCTCGGCGTACGCGCGCCAGTTCCTCGACCGGATGGACAAGCCCAAGGTCGACCGCATCGAAGGCGTGCCGCCCGCGATCGCGATCGACCAGACCAACCCGGTGCGGACCTCGCGATCGACGGTCGGCACGATGACCGAACTCAACGACCACCTGAAGCTGCTGTTCGCGCGCACCGCCACGCTGCACTGCCGGGCCTGCGGCCAGCCGGTGCTCGAGGAGACCGTGGCCACCATCCGCAAAACGCTCGCCGCGCGTGCCGCGGTCGCCGGCGACCCGCGGCTGGTGCTCACCTTCCCGGTCCAGGTGCCGGCCAACTTCACCGAGGCCGAGATCGAGCAGCACCTGCAGGCGCAAGGCTACACCCGCGTTCACGCACGCACCGCCGGACCGACGCTGCACGTCGTGCAGGACCGGTTCCGGCTGGCGGCGACCGAGCCGTCGCGCGTGGCCGAGGCGATCGAGGCGGCGCTGCACCGCGGGCAGGGGCGACTCGCCGTGCACGTGCTCGACGAACAGGGCGCCGACGCCGAGGTCTGGCGCCACTCGAGCGCGCTGGCCTGCGCCGACTGCGGCATCACTTACGCCGAGCCGAGCCCGAGCCTGTTCTCG
>CAYGZN010000576.1:0-2193 GCA_964354355.1 uncultured Burkholderiaceae bacterium
GGGTCGGACCACGCCAGGTAGGAGTTGGGGCGCCTGGCCGGGTTCAGCTTGCGCAGCGTCCCCGCGGCGACCATCTCCGCACACAGCCGCTCGGTCTCCTGCTTCGAGCCGTCGACCCAGTGGATGCGTTCCGGCTGGGTCAGCGCGGCAATCGACGCGACCCACTCGAGCAGACCCTGATGGCGGATGTAGCCGGGCGCCGCGGTGCCGACGGTGACGGCCGGGCCGGCGTAGGGATGGTTCATCAGAAACTCCGAGTCAAAGTAGTTGGCCGTTTGCCGGGGCATCGTCGCCGTTCACGGCGCTGCGCCTGCCCCGCCGGCGCGAGCCATGCCCGCGATTCGACCCCGGGGTCGGCTGGCGGCGGCTCGGCGGCCGGCAGCGCGGGCACGGCCCGCGCCGATGTTCGTTGTTCAGTCTCCGTTGCGTCGCACCGACTTGCTGCTTGCCTTTCTCCGGACGAACGACCCTCCGGGGGAACCCTCGATTTTACACCCCGGCCTCATGCAGAAACCCTGCACGACATGGCCCGAGCCACAAAAGTGCCACATTCCCCGGACCCGCGGTTTGACGGATGTCACGAGTGGTGACTGTGCGTGCCGATGCCATCCCAGCGGGCTTCCTGGCTGCAGCCAGTGCACACTTACGTAGAATCGTGTCGCCCGGCTGCCGTGCCGGCCCATGCCCCGATGCCGGTCCTCGTGCTGTACGCCCATCCCAACGCGCCGCCCTCGCGGGTGAACGCCGCCCTCGCGCGGGCCGCGCGCAGCGTCGCCGGGGTGGTCGTGCACGACCTGTACGAGGCCTATCCGCACTTCTTCGTCGATGCGGCCCGCGAGCAGCAGGGGGTCGAGGCGCACCACACGATCGTCTTCCAGCACCCGATGTTCTGGTACGGCGTGCCGGCGCTGCTCAAGCAGTGGCTGGACGCCACGCTGACCAGCGGCTGGGCCTACGGCGACGGCGCCACGGCCACCGTCGGCAAGACCTGGGTGCACGCAGTCACGACCGCCGGGTCCGAGCGCTCGTACAGCGGCCGCGTCGATCCCGCCGAGGACCCGACGGGCCGCGCGAACTACTTCTCGCTGGACGACTACATGAAGCCGTTCCTGCAGTCCGCGCGGCTGTGCGGCATGCGCTGGCACGCGCCGTTCGCGGTGCACTCGGCCGAGACGCTCGACGACGCGGCGCTGGACGCGGCCTGCGAGCGCTACCGCGCGTTCCTGCGCGCGCGGGTCGTCGACGGCCCGGGGCGCTGACGTGCACGGCGCCGACTTCCTGCTGCCCGCGCTGGTCTACCTGGCCGCGGCGGTCATCGTCGTGCCGCTGTTCAAGCGGCTGGGCCTGGGAACGGTGCTGGGCTACCTGGTGGCGGGCGTGGCGATCGGGCCGTGGGGGCTGAAGCTCGTCACCGACTTCGCGCAGGTCCAGCAGGTCTCCGAACTCGGGGTCGTGCTGCTGCTGTTCCTGGTCGGGCTGGAGCTGGAACCGCGGCGGCTGTGGGCGCTGCGCCAGTCGATCTTCGGACTGGGCCTGCTGCAGGTGGCCGTGACGGCCCTCGCCGTCGCGCTGGCCGCGCGCGCACTCGGCGCGGCTTGGCCGCCGGCCGTCGTCGTCGGGATGGCGTGCGCGATGTCCTCGACCGCGATCGCGCTGCAGGTGCTCGCCGAGCGCGGCCTCGTCAAGTCGGTGCCCGGGCAGGCGACGTTCTCCGTCGCGCTGTTCCAGGACCTGGCGGTGATCCCGATGCTGCTGGTGCTCAGCCTGATGGCGCCGGCGGGCGCCACGCCGGAGCAGACGTTCGGCTGGCGTGAAGGCGGGCTCGCGCTGGCGCTGATCGCCGCGATGGTGCTGGCCGGCCGGCTGCTGCTGCGCCCGGCGCTGCGCATCGTCGCCGGGGTCGGCGCCCGCGAGGTCTTCGTCGCGCTGGCGCTGCTGCTGGTCGTGGGCAGCGCGTGGCTGACCCAGCGCGTCGGCCTGTCGATGGGCCTGGGCAGCTTCATCGCCGGCGTGCTGCTGGCCGACTCCGAGTACCGGATGGAGCTCGAGGTCGACATCGAGCCGTTCAAGGGGCTGCTGCTGGGGCTGTTCTTCATCGCGGTCGGCATGGCGATCGACCTCGGGCTGGTGCTCGCCGACCCGCTGTCGGTGCTGCTGCTCGCGCTGGCTGCGGTCGCCGTGAAGTTCGCCGTG
>CAYGZN010000577.1:0-2193 GCA_964354355.1 uncultured Burkholderiaceae bacterium
CGCACCCCGAGCCGCGCGAACCGGCCGAACATCAGGAACCACGACGGGTCGTCGACCAGGATCGTGTCGCCGGGCCGGGTGAAGTGCTGCGCCACCAGGTCCAGGCCCTGCGTGACGCCGAGCGTGGTGACGATCTGCTCGGGCACCGCGCCGATCTCGAGCTCGGCCAGCTTCATCTGCAGCTGCTGGCGAAGCGGCAGGTAGCCCTGCGGCTGGCCATAGGCGAGCAGACCGGCACCGTTCTGGCGGCCCAGTGCGCGCAGGCTGGCGTTGACCAGGTCCGCGTCGAGCCAGTCCGGCGGCAGCACGCCGCCGCCCGGCATGTCGTGCGGCGGCAGCTGGCGGAACATGTTGCGCAGCAGCCAGACGACGTCCATGTTGGGGTTCGGCGCCTCGGCCCAAGCCCGGGCCGACGCGAGCCCCGCCTTGAGGTCCCGCTCGCGCACGAAGAACCCCGAGCCGCGCCGCGACTCGAGGTAGCCCCGGGCGATCAGCCGGTCGTACGCCTCGACGACCGTGAACCGCGAGACCCGGTGATCCCCGGCGAAGCGGCGGATCGACGGCATCCGCGCGCCGGGTCGCAGCACGCGCTCGTCGATGCGCGCGCCGTACCAGGCGACGATCTGATCGACCAGCGTCGTATCCCCGCCCGGCGACAGGAACGACCGCGCCGGCAACGCGTCGACCCGCCGCGTGGCGGGACGCTGGATCACCGGCGCCGCGGTGGGGGTCGAAACGCTCATCGATTGCGACACTGTCTCGGCAAACGGACCGGGCCGGATCGTCGTATCGACCGGCCATCTGTACTGGGACTGTATCGCACCCGGCCGGTACGATACAAGCGATGACGATCTACCGACCCGACGAACTGCTTGCGCTGGTGCTGTTCGCCACCGTCGGGTCGTTCACGCCCGGCCCGAACAACGCGATCGCGCTGGCCGTCGGCGCGAATCTGGGCTGGCGCCGGGCGCTGCCCCATGCGCTCGGCGTGATGGCGGGTTTCAGCGCGATGCTGGGGCTGGCGGCGGCGGGCGCCGTGGGGATCGTGCTGGCCTTGCCGGGCGGCACGCAACTGCTGCGTGCAGGCGGCGTCGCGTACCTGCTGTGGCTTGCCTGGCGCGTCGCGCTCAGCGCACCGGGGACCGATCCGGGAGGTGGCCCCGCGCCCACCGCCGCGCAGTCCGCACTGCTGCAGTTCGTCAACGTCAAGGCGTGGATGCTGGTGGCGGCCGTTGCGTCGACCTGGTTCCTGCAGGCCGAATACGCGTTGCCGCGAGTCGTGGTGGCGTGCATCGTGTTCGCCGCGTTGTGCGCGGCCAGCATCGTGCTCTGGGCGGGCCTGGGTCAGTCGCTGCAGCGCTGGCTGGCACGCGGTGTGCGCCTGCGCGTTTTCAACGTCGCGATGGGCGCCGTGCTGGCGGGCAGCGCGCTGGCGATGCTGCGATGAAGTCCTCGCAGGGGATGCTGCTCGGCCTGGTCGGCGTCGTGCTGTTCTCGCTGACGCTGCCGATGACCCGACTCGCGGTCGTCGACCTGGACCCTGTCTGGGTCGGCCTGGCGCGCGCGCTGTTCGCAGCGGGGCCGGCGGCCCTGTGGCTGTGGTGGGTTCGGGCACCGGTCCCCTCGCGCGCCGAGTTCCCGCAGCTGCTGCGGGTGGCCGGCGGCATTGTCGTGGGGTTTCCGACCCTGACCTCGATGGCACTGCGCCACGTCGACGCCTCGCACGCGGCGGTGATGCTGGGCGTGCTGCCGCTGGCCACGGCGCTGTGCGGCGCCTGGCTGGCCGGCGAGCGGCCCTCGCGGGCCTACTGGCTCAGTGCGCTGGCCGGCGCAGCGCTCGTCGTCGCCTTTGCGCTGCGCGAGGGCGGCGGCACGCTGCAGTGGGCCGACGCGCTGCTGGCGGGCGCGGTGCTCGCGGCGGGATTCGGCTATGCCGAAGGCGCGCGCGTGGCACGACGCCTGGGCGGCCCCGGGACGATCTGCTGGACGCTGGTCGCCAGCGCTCCGCTGCTGCTGGTCCCCGTGCTGTGGCTGTCGTGGCAGCACGGTGTGCACGCGCGTGCCTCGGCCTGGCTGGGCTTCGCGTACGTGACGCTGTTCAGCCAGCTGCTCGGGTTCTTCGCGTGGTACAAGGCCCTGGCGTTGGGCGGCATCGCCCGCGTGTCGCAGGTGCAGCTGCTGCAGCTTTTCCTG
>CAYGZN010000578.1:0-2185 GCA_964354355.1 uncultured Burkholderiaceae bacterium
CGGGATCGATCCGCGCACCGCGTCGGCGAACACGCGCAGCGACCACGGCGACGCGTCGGGCTGCCAGGTCGCCTCCACCTCGACCCCTCGAAAGCGTGCGTCGGCCTGCTGGTAGACGACGCGCAGGAAGTCGCCCGCCTGCGGGTCGGCCGGGGAGTTCTGGATGACGCCGGTGGAGTCGACCCGGTCGGCGACGCCGTCGTTGTTCGTGTCGGTCTCGAACGGGCCGATGTAGTTGCCGAACTGCTGCACGAATGCGCCGACCTTCCAGCGCAGCGGCCCGCTGCCCTGCTGCAGCGCGATCTCCAGGTTGCCCGAACGCTCCTTCGACAGGTTCGGGTCGCCGATCTCGAACGTGGCGGTGGCCGCGTGCGGGCCGTCCGCGTAGAGCTCCTCGACCGACGGCGCACGCTGCGCGGAGCCGGCATTGACCAGCAACGCGATCGAGCCCGCCACGGGCACGCGGGCGCCGAGCGAAAACGAGGTCAGGCCGAACGACCGTTCCGGGCTCCCCGATTCCGCGCTCGGGCGCAGGCTGGCCTGACCCTGGCGGATGCCGAAATCCAGGTCGAAAGCGCCGAAGCCGCGGCGCCCGACCCAGAACAGCCCCTGCTCGCGCTCCCGGGTGCTCGGGACGTACGCTTCCTCGCCGCTCACGGTCAGGTTGCGCGAGCGGAACTGAACACCCAGCGCGCCGCGGATGCCGGCCAGCGGCGCGTGCACCGCCTCGAGTCGTGCGTCGCCCCCGGTGCTCTGGAACGACGTCGCGATCTCGCCGCTGTCGCCCTCGATCTCGTTGTGCAGGTAGCGGACCTGGTTCACACGCAGCCGCAGCGACTCGACGCCCCGGAACGGGTTGTCGAGGTCCACGAGGCCCTCGGTGCGCCGGTTCTGCATCGTGATGAACGTGCCCGCCTCGGGCTCGCTGGGAATCCCGTAGCGGCTGTTCAGCGTCGAGTACGCCAGGCCGGCCACACCCCATCCGTCGACCCAGGACGCGCCGAACGAGGTGCCGTCGCCTTCCGTGAAGCTGTTGGGCAGGCGCCCCGTTGCGCTTTGCGGGTCGCCGACCACGGCATTGCCCGGAATCCGGTAGTCGTCGGCCTTGCGCTTGAATGCCCCGAGCGTCCAGTTCAGGCCCCTCGGGCCGTCGCCGACCCCGCCCCGCAGCCGCAGCGCGCCGGTGTTGCCGCTGCTGGCCGTGTCGTGCGTCAGCAGGGCGTCACCACCGATGCCCTCGAGTCGCGTCGTCGGAATCCGGTCGCTGACCACGTTGACGACCCCGCCGATGGCGCCGCTGCCGTAGAGCAGCGTCGCCGGCCCGCGCAGCACTTCGACCTGGCCGGCGCTCAGCGGGTCGGCGACGACCGCGTGGTCGGGGCTCAGGCCCGATGCGTCCAGCGTGTCCAGCCCGTTGTCCTTGATCCCCACGCGCGAACCCTGGAGCCCGCGGATGATGGGGCGGCCCGCGCCGGTGCCGAAGCCCGAACTGGTCACCCCCGGCAGCCCGGAGACCGTGTCGCCCAGCGACACCGCCCGCCGCTGGTCCAGTTCCGTGCCGCGCAGCACCGACACCGGCTGCGACGAGCGCAGCGGCGTGTCGCCCAGCGGCGTGGCGGTGACGACCACGTCCTGCAGCGACTGGGCCTGCGCGGGCAGCAGCGCCGATGCGAGCCACGCCGCCGCAAGGCTTGCCGGCTTTCCCATCTGTCCTCCTCATGCACCTGTGATGTATTTGCAATATTGTTGCATATCATCGGGTGCCCGCGATCGACGGCAGGGATTTCGAGCCCGACCTGCGGTGCCGGACTCGGCGCAGACGCAACAAACCTGCGTGCTACACTCGTTTGCGACATCTCCCATTTCACATCGTGATCTTCTCGCTCTTCGGAAAAAAGGACGGCCGCGCCGATCGCAAGCGCGGCGTGGATACGGCTGCCCGCACGGGGCCGGCCACCGGCACCGTGCCGGGATCCTCCGGAGCGCGCTCGCGGGATCAGCGCGAGATCGCGCGCCTGACCGCGGCCAAGATCGACGAGATCGAGTCCGAAATGATCGCGGGCAGCCCCGCCCGACCGGGTGCCCGGCCCGCGGCGACGGCCCCGGCGCAGGCCAGCCTGGCCGGAACCGTCTTCGTGCCGTCCGGTGCGCGTACGGCTGCGGGCGCGGCGGTCGCGAGCGGCAT
>CAYGZN010000579.1:0-2180 GCA_964354355.1 uncultured Burkholderiaceae bacterium
CCTCCCAGCCGTTGGCGTGGCTGCGCGAGGCCGGATTGCCGAACTTCTCGCGCAGATACGGCACCATCTTGTCCACCACGCGCGGATCGACCGGCGTCGTCGCCGAGTAGTCGAGATAAACCGGCAGTTGCATCGTCGTGTCTCCCCTGGATCAGGCCGCCGTGGTCACGCGCGCGCCGTGCACGTTGATCGGCTGCAGCGTGGACGTCGGAAACTCGAGCGCCGCGCGGTGCTCGCGCAGCACCGAGACCTGCCTGGACGCCGTCGTGCCCTCTCGCCCGCGCTGCTGCTCGACCAGCTCCTGCAGCGACACCGAATCCAGGAACTCGATCATCTTGCGGTTCAGGCTGGCCCACAACTCGTGCGTCATGCACGGGCCGTCGTCGTGGCAGTTCTCCTTGCCACCGCACGAGGTGGCGTCGAGCGGCTCGTCGACGGCGAAGATGATGTCGGCCACGGTCACCTCGCGCATCGGGCGCGCCAGCGTGTAGCCCCCGCCCGGCCCGCGCGTGCTCTCGACGAGCTCGTGGCGGCGCAGCTTGCCGAACAACTGCTCCAGGTAGGACAGCGAGATCTTCTGGCGCTGGCTGATGCCAGCCAGCGTCACCGGGCCGTTGTGCTGGCGCATGGCCAGGTCGATCATGGCGGTCACGGCAAAACGGCCCTTGGTCGTCAGTCGCATGGTGGTTACCCCAACGTAAACCTGAGTAAGAAACTCAAGTTTAGCAATAACCAACCGAATTAGTCGAGTATCCGCAAGGCCAACGTGGCTTTGTCCAGGACAAACGGGCGGTCGCAGGTCCAGGCCGGCGCAGCCCGGCGCGGCCCCGACCGCCCAGGACCGCCCCGGCGCGACGGACCGCGTGGCCGGGACGTACGGGGTCCCGCGTCAGGCGGCCGCGACCTGCGTCGCGCGACGGCGCGCGACCTCGAGCAGGCCCGCGCAGGCGTCCTCGATGAAGTCGAGCGCCTGCTCGAAGCCCTGTTGGTTGCCGTAGTACGGATCGGGGATCGTCGCCGACTCGTGCTCGGTCGCAAAGCGCATCAGCAGCTGCAGCTTGTGGTGCGCCTGCTTGGGCGCGACCTGCTGCAGCAGGCTGAGGTTGTCCCAGTCCATCGCGAGGATCAGGTCGAACTCCTCGAAATCCTTGTCCCTGACCCGCCGCGCGCGCAGCGTGGTGATGTCGTAGCCGCGCTTGGCGGCCAGCGTCTGCGCGCGCTTGTCCGGCGGCTCGCCAGCGTGGAACGCATGGGTGCCGGCGGAGTCGACACGCACGACGTCTTCGAGTCCGGATTGGCGCACGAGGTGGCGGAACACCCCCTCGGCCATCGGCGAGCGGCAGATGTTGCCCATGCACACGAACAGCACGCGGGTGTTCATCGCCATCGATATCGGTTCTCTTTTTGCCATTTCAGTTTCCGCAGTCGAATCAGTAACCCTGGCCGGCCCGAGGGCCGCCCGCTCACGCCGCCTTGCCCGCCACGAACGGAACCACGTTCGAATTCCCGCCAGATCCAAAGACCTGCTCCTTCAGATGGGTCAGCTGGTCGCGAACCTGCGCCGCCTTCTCGAACTCGAGATTGCGGGCGTGCTCGAGCATCAGCCGCTCCAGACGTTTCAGTTCCTTCGCCGCGCCCTTCTCACCGAGCGTCTCGTAGTGGGCGCGCTCTTCGGCAGCTTTCAGCTCCTTCCTTTCGTGCGACGGGTCGTACACCCCGTCGATCATGTCCCGCACTTCCTTGATCACGCCGCGCGGCACGATGCCGTGCGCCGTGTTGAACGCGACCTGCTTCGCACGGCGGCGCGCGGTCTCGTCGATCGCGCGCCGGATCGAGTTCGTCTCGCGGTCGGCGTACAGGATCGCCGTGCCGTGAAGATTGCGCGCGGCGCGCCCGATCGTCTGGATCAGGCTGCGCTCCGAACGCAGGAACCCTTCCTTGTCGGCGTCGAGGATGGCCACCAGCGACACCTCCGGCAGGTCCAGCCCCTCGCGCAGCAGGTTCACGCCCACCAGCACATCAAAATCGCCCTGCCGCAAGTCGCGCAGGATCTCCACCCGCTCCAATGTCTGGATCTCGCTGTGCAGGTATCGCCCGCGAATGCCGGCCTCCTGGATGTAGGCCGAGAGATCCTCGGCCAGGCGTTTGGTCAGCGTTGTAACCAGCACCCGCTCGCCCTT
>CAYGZN010000580.1:0-2180 GCA_964354355.1 uncultured Burkholderiaceae bacterium
CCGCGAGCACCGGCTCGGGCCTGCCGACCGGGTGCTGGCCGTGCTGCCGCTGTACCACATCAACGGCCTCGTCGTGACGCTGCTGGCGCCGCTGTCCCACGGGGGCAGCCTGGCCATGCCCGCGAAGTTCTCCGCGCAGCGCTACTGGCAGCAGGCGGCGACCCACGCATGCACGTGGCTCAACGTCGTGCCCACGATGATCAGCTTCCTGCTCGAAGGCGCCGACCCGCCGCCCGGCCTTCGCGGCCGGCTGCGGTTCTGCCGGTCGGCGTCGGCAGCGCTTGCGCCCGAGCACCACCGCGCGTTCGAGCGCCGGTTCGGCATCGGCATCATCGAGACGATGGGCCTGCCCGAGACCGCCGCGCCGTCGTTCTCGAATCCGTTCGAGCCGGCGCTGCGCAAGGTGGGCTCGGTGGGCCGGGCCTCGGGCTGCGAGGCGGCCGTCGTCGAGGCAGCCGTCGTCGAGGCGGCGGCCCCGGGCCCGGCCGCGCCGCAGCCGGTCGCCGATGGGGTCACCGGCGAGATCGTGATCCGCGGCCCGCACGTGATGAGCGGCTACTACAAGAACCCCGAGGCGAGCGCGCAGGCGTTCACCGCCGACGGCTGGCTGCGCACCGGCGACCTGGGCCATCGCGATGCCGACGGCTTCTTCTTCGTGACCGGCCGCATCAAGGAACTGATCATCAAGGGCGGCGAGAACATCGCGCCGCGCGAGATCGACGAGGCGCTGCTGCGCCACCCGGCGGTGCTGGACGCGGCCGCGGTGGGCATTGCGGACCGGCACTACGGCCAGGAGATCCTGGCGTGCGTGCAGCTGCGCGAAGGCGCGACGTGCAGCGAGGAGGAACTGCGCCGCTTCTGCGAGTCGCAGCTGGGTCGCTACAAGACGCCGAAAGTGCTGCGCTTCGTCGCCGAACTGCCGCGCGGGCCATCCGGCAAGGTGCAGCGACTGAAGCTGCTGGAACCCTGAGCGTTGCACGGCGCGCAGACCTCGCGGCGGCGGCCGCGCTCGGCGCGCGTGCTCAGTGGTCCTCGAGGCGGGTGAATTCGTCGTCGGCGAGCTGTCCGGTCTCGGGGTCGACCCACTCGGGGACGCCCAGCAGCAGTTCCGCCTCGCGCAGCGCCTCGTCGAGGTCCTCGTCGACGATCTCGGGTGTCTCGGCCGCGATGTCCGCGGCGTCCGCGGCGGGCTCGGCCGGCAGCGGCGTCCTGCGCCGGCTGCGCGCCGCACCGCTTGCCGCGGGCGACACCGCCGGGGCGGCCGTACTTGCCGGTTTCTGCGTCCTGCGCCGATCCATGCTGCCCTCCTGCTCGAACCCGCGCCGGCCGGCGCGTACGGGTGACCTGCGCACGATACGTCGGGCCGCCGGCGGTCGGATTGACCCGTGTCAAACCCCGGGCGTGCGCTAGAGTCGACACTAGTCCTGTTCGAGCCACTTCGCAACGACCATGCCGATCCGCGACTTCACCTGCAACCACTGCCACCGCCCGTTCGAGAAACTCGTGCGCAACGGCGAGGCGCCGGCCTGCCCGGCGTGCGGCTCGACGGACCTGCACCAGCACCTGTCGGCCTTCGCGGTCGGCGCCGGCAAGCCCGAGCCGCTGTCCGCGTCCTGCGGCAGTTGCGGGGGTGTGCCCGGTTCGTGCCAGTTCGCCCCGGCGACGCACTGACAGCGACGCGCCGACGGTGGCGCACTGACGGCGGCGCGCTCACGGGGGCGTGGGCGAGGTCGGTTCGAGCCGGGCTTGCCCGGTGCGCGAGACAGCCCTACTCGGTGCGCGGCGGTGCCAGCCGCGAGCGTCGCCGCGTCACCGTGACGGTCGGGGCCGTGGCGGGCGGCGCACGCCGCACGGAGGGTGGTTCGTCATCGAGGTGCTCGTCCCGGTCGGGGACGCGTTCGGCCCCGCGCACCGGGCTTCGCTCGGTGCTGCGCTCGGGGCCGCGTTCACTCGGGCGCTGCCCGGGCGGTCCGCGAACTGGCGCTGTGCCCCGCGCGTTTCTGGGGGCTTCTCTTCTTTTCTTTAGCCTTGGCCATGCCTGGTCCTGCCTCCCCTTGTAGAAGCGGGCGGTCCTCCCGCCCGGCGCGCGCGGAAAAGCGCACGCATTTAGCGGAGGGGGGTGTCCTTGTCAAGCACATTCCAGTTCGCGGTCGGCGCAAAACCTCCGCCTCCGGTTGACA
>CAYGZN010000581.1:0-2168 GCA_964354355.1 uncultured Burkholderiaceae bacterium
TCCTGGGCAACGGCGCGGCGGCGCTGCGAAGCCGCGCCGCGGTGCCGGTGGCGACCCCCTCGCTGCGCGGCCTGCCGCCCAGCGTGATCAGCGCGACGCGGCAGCGCCCGGCCGCAATGGCATCGGCCGCGTGCGCGACCAGCGCGATGTACGAGCACCCCCCGAGCTCGGTCGAGTCGGTGTGGCGCACCCGCAGGTTCATGTACTCGATCATCGACGTGGGGCCCATGCCCGGCGCGTCGCCCGCGCAGAAGTAGCCGTCGACGTCGTCCCGGGTCAGCCCGGCATCACGCAGCGCCCCGGCTGCGGACTCGGCGTGCAACTGCGCGACCGATTTGTCGGGGGCCTTGCGCGTCGGGTGCTCGAAGGCGCCGACGATGCAGGCGCGTGCGGTGCGCGCGCTCACGCAATTCCCCGCGTGCTGGGACGACTCGACACCATGATCCACCTCCTGAGCGGCGTCCCGACACGGACGCAACGACGCGTTGGGGGCGCAGTGTAGTACGGTTGCGAACGATGCGCTCGCCCGGGCGCAGCCTGTTTCCCCGACCGACGCTCGGCATTTCCGTGTCGTTGCACGAAATTCCCGGGCCGCTTACAGTGCCCGCTTGTCGCCCTCGACCAATCCCCTGCTGACCGGCCCGATCCTGCCGACGCTGCTTCGGCTCTCGGCGCCCAACGTGCTGGCCATGACGATGGCGGTGCTCGTCGGCATCGCCGAGACCTACTACATCGGCCGGCTGGGCACCGCCCCGCTGGCCGCGATGGCGCTGGTCTTTCCGTTCGCGATGCTCACGCAGATGATGTCCAACGGCGCGATGGGCGGCGGCGTGTCCTCGGCGGTCAGCCGCGCGCTGGGCGCGGGCGACGTGCGCCGGGCCAATACCCTGGCGGTGCACGCGCTCGTGATCGGCACCGTTGCGGGCGTGCTCTACTCGGCGCTGTTCGTCATCTGGGGCCCTGACCTGTATCGGCTGCTGGGCGGGCGTGGCGCGGTGCTCGACGAGGCGACGCGCTACGGCCTGATCCTGTTCTCGGGCGCGCTGCTGGTGTGGCTCAGCAGCACGCTGGCCGCGGTCGTGCGCGGCACCGGCAACATGCGCGTGCCGTCGGTGACGATCCTGGTCACCTCGGCGCTGCAGATCGCGCTGGGGGGCGCGCTGGGCCTGGGCCTGGGACCGCTGCCTGCGCTGGGCATGCCCGGCGTGGCGATCGGCCAGCTGCTGGCCACCGCGGCCGCGGTCGCGTTCTTCGTGTGGTACCTGCGCGTGGGGCTGGGCCGGCTCAGGCTGAAGTTCGGCGGCGTTCGTCTGAACGGGGAGATGTTCGGCGACATCCTGAAGGTCGGAGCACTGGCCTGCCTGTCGCCGCTGCAGGCGGTGCTGACGATGCTGATCTTCACCGCCCTGATTGCGCGACTCGGCGTCGACACGCTGGCCGGTTACGGCATCGGCCAGCGCCTGGAGTTCCTGCTGATCCCGATCGCGTTCGGCATCGGCATGGCGGCCATACCGATGGTCGGCATGGCCATCGGCGCGGGTCAGGTCGAGCGCGCGCGCCGCGTGGCGTGGACCGCCGGCGGCGTCTCTGCGTTCAACCTGGCGTTGATCGGCGTCACCGTCGCGCTGGCGCCCGACCTCTGGGTGTCACTGTTCACGCAGGACGAGGGCGTGCTTCGCGCGGGTCGCGCGTACCTGCGCTGGGCGGGCCCGGCGTTTCCATTGTTCGGGCTGGGTCTGACGCTGTACTTCGCGTCGCAGGGCTCGGGCAAGGTGCTCGGCCCGGTGCTGGCCGCCACGCTGCGCCTGGCGCTCGTCGCCACGGCCAGCGCCTGGCTGTCGGCCCACGGCGCACCGGCCTGGCAGTACTTTGCGCTGGTGGCCGCAGGCATGACGGTTTACGGCGTGGCCACCGCCGCAGCCGTGCGTTTCACGACCTGGCGCCCGGCAGGCCGCTGAACACCGCGACCGGTGTGGCGAGGGGCCGCGACCCCTCGCGGGCGGAGCCCGCGACGCTGCCCTACGACGCCGGAATCCGCACCGGCAGCGACGAGAAGCCGTGCACGAAGCACGACAGCACCCGCACCGGCTCGCCGACCACCTCGATCTTCGGGTAGCGCCGCAGCGCCTCCTCCCACAGGATGTTCAGCTGCATCTCGGCCAGCCGGT
>CAYGZN010000582.1:0-2167 GCA_964354355.1 uncultured Burkholderiaceae bacterium
CTGGCGATTCTGTGTTTCTCGCTGTCGCTGCTGGGAACCTTTCTGGGCCGCTAGGGCGTGCTGACTTCGGTGCACGCGTTCGCCATCGACCCGGCGCGCGGCGTCTTCATCCTGGGCTTCCTGCTGGTCGTGATCGGCGGTTCGCTGGCCCTGTTCGCCGCGCGCGCGGCCCGGTTCGGCGAGGCGGGCCGGTTCGACGCGCTGTCGCGCGAGTCGCTGCTGCTGACCAATACGGTGCTGCTGACGGTGGCCGCCGCATCGGTGCTGCTGGGCACGCTGTACCCGCTGGTGCTGGAGGTCTTCGGACTGGGCAGGATCTCGGTCGGCCCGCCCTACTTCGACGCGGTGTTCGCGCCGCTGATGGCGCCCGTGGTGTTCCTGATCGGCGTGGGACCGCTTGCGCGCTGGCAGCGGGCGTCGCTGCCCGAGCTGTGGACGCTGCTGCGCTGGGCGCTGGCGGTCGGCGCGCTGGTGGGCGTCGTGCTGCCGTTCGCGTTCGGCGGATGGTCGCCGCTGGTCGCGCTGGGCCTGTTCCTGGCAGCGTGGCTGGTTGCAGCCACCTGCGTCATGGTGACGCAGCGGCTGCGGCGAACCCCGCGGGCGGGGTGGCGGGGGCTCGGTGCGCAGCCGCTGGCGTGGTGGGGCATGACGATCGCGCACCTGGGCGTCGCGGTATTCGTCGTCGGCGTGACCGTGGTGCGCGCGTACCAGACCGAGGTCGAGACGCGCATGGCACCGGGCGATTCGGTGACGGTCGGCGGTCACGTGTTCACGTTCGAAGGCGTGACCCAGGTGGCGGGCCCCAACTATCGGGCCGAACGCGGCCGCTTCCAGATCGCGCACGACGGCCGCCCGGTCGGCAGCCTGTTTCCCGAGAA
This sequence comes from uncultured Burkholderiaceae bacterium, assembly GCA_964354355.1. Classification (GTDB taxonomy): domain Bacteria; phylum Pseudomonadota; class Gammaproteobacteria; order Burkholderiales; family Burkholderiaceae_E; genus CAYGZN01. The sequence goes on from CAYGZN010000582.1 coordinate 879, forward strand.
GCGGCGCTACGTGTCGCTGCCCGCCACGCCGATGACCGAGGCCGCCATCGACAGCGGGTTCACCGGCGACCGCTATGTCGCATTGGGCGAGCCGCTGGGCCAGGGCGCCTGGACGGTGCGCATCTACCACAAGCCCTTCGTGACCTGGATCTGGGGCGGCTGTGCGCTGATGGTGCTCGGCGGCCTGCTCGCGGTCCGGGGCCGGCAACGGGCACTCCGACCGCGGCGCCGCGGCCACGACGCAACCGCGACAGCGGCGACTTGACGACGTCTTGACTTGTCCCGAGCCCGACCCGATGGCATCATTTTGGTGCGAGGCCGCTCCCGGCTGCCCGCAACAACAACAAGCGTTCATCAGGGGGTTCCGGTCATGCACCATATCGAAGCACGCGGGCGTTCAATCGGCGCGCTGTTCGCGGCTGCGCTGCTGATGTTCGGCGGCGGCACGTCGGCGCAGGCGCAGGCGTCCAAGGTGGCCACCGAGTCCAAGCCGTGCTTCGAATGCCACGCGCCGATGCAGACCTTCCACACGAGCGGTGCCCACAAGGCCGTGTCCTGCAGCGAGTGCCACAGCGGCCTGCCGGCGCATTCGGCCGACAAGAAGGTCCGGCCCTCGACCAAGGTCGACTCGGCCGCCTGCGGCAGCTGCCACGAGAACCAGTACCGCACGCTGTACAACATGAACTTCGAGAAGACGGCGCGGAAGGAGAAGAGCCTCGCGACCGGCCCGTCGCCGAACCCCGCCTTCGACAAGCTGATGATGCCGCACGGGTTCACGCGCGAGCACAACGAGCCCCGGTCCCACGCGTTCGCCCTGTACGACCAGGTGGTGGTCGACCGCGCATTCGGCGGGCGCTTCGTCAACAAGCAGGGCAGGCGCGGACTGGCCACCGCGGGCGGCGACTTCAAGATCTGGGACGTGCTGATCGACAGCTACCCGGGCGAGCCGCACAAGGTGTTCAAGACGGGCACCGCCGCGGCGGCCAATCCGGTGTGCATGTCGTGCAAGTCGGCCGACCACATCCTCGACTGGGCCTACCTCGGCGACCCGGTGCCCAACGCCAAGTGGAGCCGGCTGTCCAAGGTCAACGAGTTCGTGAAGGACGTCAACCACTCGCTGAACTGCATCTTCTGCCACGACCCGCACTCGGCGAAGCCGCGCATCATCCGCGACGGCCTGATCCAGGCCCTGACGCGTCCGGAGAAGGACACCTTGTGGCACAAGGATCCGAAGGGCGCCAAGATCGACGTCAAGGAACTCGGCGAGCGCGGCTTCACGCGCAAGATCG
>CAYGZN010000583.1:0-2160 GCA_964354355.1 uncultured Burkholderiaceae bacterium
TGGCTCGGCGAGGGCGGCCACGCCAGGCCCAGCCGTGCGGCCCGCTGCGCGGCGTCGCGCCTCGCCCAGTCGCGCAGGCGGGGCCGATCGGGCACCGCCGCGTCGGCGGGGGCCGTGACCGGGTGCGTGTCGAGCGTGATCCGGTAGCGGGCCGCCAGCGGTTGCAGCAGTTGTGCGGCCAGCTGGCTGTAGGGGTCGTCGGGGTCGTGAAAGAAGTGCACGCGGGCCATGCCGCCCTGGCGAAAGCGTTTGCGCTCGGCCCGCCGGCGCCGCGCGTCGCGCAGTGCGTCGCTGGTCAGCGCGCGGGCGAACGCGCTGCCGATCGTTGCCTTCAGGCCCACGGGCGATGCTCAGTTGGACCAGTACACGTACGCGTCGTCGGGCGACTGCGGCCGGCCCAGCGGTTTGTCCAGTGTGATCGGCGCCTCGATCAGCGCGGGCCACAGCGGCTGCGCCTGGTCCCGCTCGAACGCCGCGAGCCGCGCCTTGAGCTCCGCGACACGGGCGGGTTGCGCCGCGGCGAGGTTGGTCCGCTCGCCCGGATCGTCCTTGACGTTGTACAGCCAGTCCTGCGCGGGCGTCTCGGTCACCTGCAGCTTCCAGTCGCCCGACCGGACCACCCGATAGGGGCCGGAGCGCCAGAACAGCTGCTCGTGCGGCCGGCCCGACACGGCGCCCCTGACGTAGGGCAGCAGGTCGACGCCGTCGATCACGCGGTCCTTGGGCAGCGGCACGCCGGCGGCCGCCGCCGCCGTCGCGAAGATGTCGAAGTGACCGACCGGCGCCGCATAGGTGGCACCCGCGGGCACGACGCCGGGCCAGCTCATGTAGAAGGGCACGCGGATCCCGCCCTCGAAGAACGTCGCCTTCCAGCCGCGGTACGGGCGGTTCAGGCCGTCCAGCCCGACGTAGTGCGCGGCACCGTTGTCGCTGGTGAACACGACCAGCGTGTCCTGCTCGAGTCCGCTGTCCTTCAGGGCCTCGAGCACGCGCCCGACGTTGCGATCGAGCGAGCGGACCATGGCCCCGTACACGCGCAGCGTGTGATCCGGGATCTGCGGCAAGGCGTCGTAATCCGCCCGCGTCGCCTGCAGCGGCGTGTGCGGCGCGTTGTAGGCCAGGTACAGCAGGAACGGACGATTGCGGTTGGCCTGGATCGCCCGTACGGCCTCGTCGGTCAGGTAGTCCGTCATGTAGCGCGCGGGCTTGAACAGCGCGCTGTCGTTGAAGCGCACCGCCCAGGGCTCGGCAGCCCACAGGAACCGGTCGATCGGGTCGAAGTCCTGCTTGGAGTTGACGACCTGCGGGTCCGCGCTCGGCAGGAACATCGAGGCGGCCGGCAGGAAGCCCAGGCTTTCGGCGAAACCGTGCGCATTCGGGCGGAACTGCGGGCTCTCGCCCAGGTGCCACTTGCCCAGATGGATCGTGTGATAGCCCGCGCCCTTGAGCAGCGACGCGATGGTGATCTCGCTGGGCGGCAGCCCCATGTCCTCGTAGCGGGGCGACGCGGCCTCGCGTTCGGCGTGGTAGATCGGGCGGCGCAACCCGTCGCCCTTGAAGCGGCCGACGACGCGCTGGAACTGCAGCGGCACCGGCGTGAACTCGAAGCCGACCCGGGTCGCGTAGCGGCCCGTGACCATCGCGGCGCGCGACGGCGCACAGGTGGCATTGCCGGCATAGCCCGCGGTGAACTCGACACCGTTGCGCGCGATCGAATCGATGTGCGGGGTCGGCACTGCGCCGTTGGCGATGCCGCCGCCGTGCAGGGTCACGTCGTTGAAGCCGAGGTCGTCGGCGACGATCAGCACGATGTTCGGCGGGCGGCGCGTGCCGGGTGCGACGGCCGGTGCCGCGGCCGGGCCGGCCTGCCAGCGCACCTCCTGCGTGGGGCCGGCTTCGCTGCGCATCCAGTGCTTGACGTACAGCAGGATGACGCCCTCGCGGCCGCCGACCGCGAAGAACCCGACGACGACGGCCGCAACGGCGACGGCCAGCGCCCCCAGCAGCCGCTTCATCGCGCCTTCGCCTCGGCGGGCGTGCCGCCGGCGACCCGCATCATCGTCTGCGCGGTCTCGGCGCCGGCATTCTGGTTCTGGCCGGTGACCAGCCTGCCGTCGACGACCACGCGGTTGGCGAACACGTCGCGGAAGGCCGTTGCGC
>CAYGZN010000584.1:0-2159 GCA_964354355.1 uncultured Burkholderiaceae bacterium
CTCAGCGGCCCGCGGTCGGTGCGCAGGAACGGCACCTTGCCCAGCGGGCTGCAGACCAGCGTCGCCTCGTCCTTGGCCGCCCAGTTCAGTTCCTCCTCGAACGGGACGTTCTTTTCCAGCAGCGCGAGCTTGACCTTGTTGTAGTAGTTGCTGATCGCAAATCCGGCGAGCTTGAGCATGTCCTCTCCAGGGGTCGGGTCCGGTGGTCCGGCGGTTCGGTGGTTCCGGGGTCGCGCACGGCTGCGGTCGCGGCCAGCCTCGGCGGTCCAGACCGTGATGTTAGCCGGCTCCACCCCCGAAGTCCCGCCGCCTCGACTATCATCGCGGGAGCCCGCGATCTGCGCACCCGCCGCGCGGCGCCGCCCCGACCAGTAGAATCACCCGGATGAAGCCGATCGAACAGTACGTCGTTGGAGTCGTGGGAACGGGTGCGATGGGCCGCGGCATCGTGCAGCTGTTCGCCCAGAGCGGCTTCGCGGTGGTGCTGCACGACGCCCGGCCCGAGGCTGCGGACGCCGCGCGAAGCGCGGTCGGCGGCGCGCTCGGCATGCTCGCCGACAAGGGCCGGCTCACGCGCGCGCAGGCCGACGCGGCGATGGCACGGATGACGACGGCGGGCGCGCTGGCGGGTCTCTCGGACTGCGACGTCGTCATCGAGGCCGTGCTCGAGAACCTCGACGTCAAGAAGCGGCTGTTCGCCGAACTGGAGTCGATCGTCGCGCCCGGGGCGATCCTGGCGACCAACACGTCCTCGCTGCCGGTCACCGCGATCGCAGCCGCCTGCAAGGCGCCGCAGCGCGTCGCCGGCTACCACTTCTTCAACCCCGTGCCGCTGATGAAGGTGGTCGAGGTGATTCGCGGCGTGCGCACCGACGAGGCCACCGTGGCGGCCCTGATGGCGCTGACGCGGCGCACCGGGCACGCGCCGGTGCTCGCGCAGGACACACCGGGCTTCCTGATCAACCACGCCGGGCGCGCCTATGGCACCGAATCGCTGAAGCTGGTCGGCGAGGGCGTGGCCGACTTCCACAGCGTCGACCGGATCCTGCGCGAGCAGGTCGCCTTCGACGGCAACGGGTTTCGGCTCGGCCCGTTCGAGCTGCTCGACCTGACCGGGGTCGACGTGTCGCACCCGGTGATGGAATCGATCTACCGCCAGTTCTACGACGAGCCCCGGTTCCGGCCGTCGGTGATCATCGCGCAGCGCGCAGCGGCCGGCCTGTTCGGGCGCAAGACCGGCGAGGGCTTCTACCGTCACGTGGACGGCCGTCAGCAGACGCCGCCCGAGGCCGTGCCGGAGCCCGCGCCCGCCGGGTCCGCCGCGCCGTTCGCCCGGGTCTGGGTCGGGCCCGGGCCGCAGCAGCAGGCGCTGCGCGAACTCGTCGAGGCGCGCGGTGCCACTCCGGACGAAGGCTCGTTCCCGCTCGACGACAGCCTGGCGGTGATCGCACCGCTCGGGTTCGATGCCACCACGCTGGTGGTCGAGGACGGCCTGCCCGCCGCACGGACCGTCGCCATCGACACGCTGTTCCCGTTCGGCGCGCGCGCGTGCCGCCGCCGCGTGCTGATGGGCACCCCGGCCGTGGCGCCCGAGCTCGCTGGCGCCGCGCGCAGGCTGTTCGCAGGCGACGGCGTGCCGGTCAGCTGGCTGCGCGACAGCGCGGGCTTCGTGGCGCAGCGGGTGGTCGCGATGGTCGTGGCCATTGCGTGCGAGATCGCGCAGCAGCGCATCGCGTCGCCGGCGGACATCGACCTGGCGGTGCGCCTCGGGCTGGGCTACCCGCTGGGGCCGCTGACGATGGGCGACCGGCTCGGGCCCGCCACGATCGCGTCGATCCTGGACGCGATGGCCGCGGTGACCGGCGATCCGCGGTATCGTCCGAGCCTGTGGCTGCAGCGGCGGGCACGGCTGGGGCTGTCGTTGCTGCACGAGGACTGAACGGGGAAGGCGGATGAGCGTTACGGACCAGTTTGCGCAATTCATCGGCACCACCGAGGTTTCCGATCGGCAGCGCTTCGACGTGGAGGCGCTGTCCGTCTGGATGACCCGCCACATCGACGGTTTCGCCGGCCCGCTGCGCGTCGAGCTGTTCAAGGGCGGCCAGTCCAACCCGACCTACAAGCTGCTGACGCCGTCGCGCCAGTACGTGATGCGCAGC
>CAYGZN010000585.1:0-2152 GCA_964354355.1 uncultured Burkholderiaceae bacterium
TCCCCAAGATGCAGGTCCTGAAGATGACGGTGATCGACCTGCCGATGAGCTACGTCTACGGCCTGGTCATGCTGGGCTTCGTGATGATGACCTGGCGCGCGATCCAGGTCACGGTCCGCCACTGGCGCCAGGGCTGGAGCGTGCTCGAGCGTCCCGGCGAGGCCGAGACGCAATGACGGCGCGCCGGTCCCGATGAGGTCGCGCCCGACGCCATGAACGCGCTCCTGTTCACCGCATTCCTCGCCACGATGTCGGCGGGCATCCCGATCGCGATCGCGATGTGCCTGGGCTCGCTGGTGTACATCTGGGTCTCGGGCACGATCCCGCCGCTGACGGTGGTGCACCGGATGGTCGGCGGCGTGGACTCGTTCCCGCTGCTGGCGGTGCCGTTCTTCATCTTTGCCGGCAACCTGATGAACTCGGCCGGCATCACCAACCGGATCTACAACTTCGCGCTGGCGCTGGTCGGCTGGCTCAAGGGTGGCCTGGGCCACGTGAACGTCGTCGGCTCGGTGGTGTTCGCCGGCATGTCCGGGACCGCGGTCGCCGACGCGGGCGGGCTGGGCACGATCGAGATCAAGGCGATGAAGGACCACGGCTATCCGGTGGACTTCGCCGTCGGCATCACCGCGGCGTCCTCGACGCTGGGGCCGATCATCCCGCCGTCGCTGCCGCTGGTGATCTACGGCGTGCAGGCCAACACGTCGATCGGCAAGCTGTTCGCCGGCGGCTTCATTCCAGGCGCGATCATGGCGCTGTTCATGATGGTGATGGTCGCCTACTACGCGCACGTGCGGAAGTACGGCGCCGACATCGCGTTCCACTGGGGACGCATGGGTCGCGCGTTCCTGGAGCTGGGCGCGGTCGCCGTCACCGCAGGCGCGCTGTACGTGCTGTGGAAGGACGAGTCGCTCGGCGGCCTGATGAAGTTCGGTCTGCCGCTGGCGGTGGTGCTGGTCGTCGACCGCCTGATGAAGTTCGAGGCGCTGATGGCGCTGCTCACGCCGGTGATCCTGATCGGGGGCATGGCCTCGGGCCTGTTCACGCCGACCGAGGCCGCGGTGGCGGCCGTCGCGTGGGCGCTGTTCCTGGGCTTCGTCTGGTACCGCACGCTGACCGCGCGCATGCTCGTCAAGATCAGCTTCGACACCATCGAGACCACCGCGTCGGTGCTGTTCATCGTCGCCGCGGCCTCGATCTTCGCGTGGGTGCTGACCACCACCCAGGTCACCGAGGCGATCGCGCAGTGGGTGCTGTCGATCACGAGCAACAAGTGGGTGTTCCTGTTGCTGGTGAACCTGTTCCTGCTGTTCGTCGGCTGCTTCATGGAGACGATCGCGGCCATCACGATCCTGGTGCCGGTGCTGGTGCCGATCGCGATCAAGCTCGGCATCGACCCGGTGCACTTCGGACTGGTGATGGTGCTGAACCTGATGATCGGCCTGCTGACGCCGCCGGTGGGCATGGTGCTGTTCGTGCTGGCCAAGGTCTCCCGGCTGGGCTTCGAGGCGACCGTCAAGGCGGTGATGCCCTGGATGATTCCGCTGCTGGCCACGCTGGCCATCATCACGTTCGTCCCGGACGTGGTGTTGTGGCTGCCGCGGCTGCTGTACCCGTAGTCGACGGGGCGCCGGCTCAGGGTTCGACGATGTTGAACCCGAGGTCGAACGTGTCCAGGCACTCGAAGAACGCGCGCACCTTCGCCGCGTCGCCCTGAACGGTCAGCGCGGCCTGCTCCAGCGCCGCAACGAAGTCGCTGCCGGCCTCGACGATCGCGGCCAGCGCCGCGCGGTCCATGCTGATCACGGCATCCGCGGCGGCGCCGTGGCTGCCCGGCAGCGACGTCAGCGCTCCGTGGCGAAGCGTGAGCCGGTGCCGGGTCTGCTCGTCGGTCATCACCCAGTCGAATCGGGCGTCCAGCGCCTGCGCGCGGGGTCCGTTGACGCGTACGGCCAGGTGCTGCAGGTAGCGGTCCGCCGGAAGCGACGCGAGCAACCCCTTGGCGCCGACCATCCGCTGGGGCGGTCTCGGCCGGCCCGGCTCCCGCCGCGCCTCGCGTGCGCCCAGCAGGTACGCGTTGCGCCAGGTTGCCGACTCGGCCTGGTAGCCGAGCTGCTCCATTGCGTCCGCGAGCAGCTCGCGGCCCGGCACG
>CAYGZN010000586.1:0-2149 GCA_964354355.1 uncultured Burkholderiaceae bacterium
CGCACGCCGTCCTCGGCGATGCGGCGCAGCGCGCCCAGGCTCCAGACCTGGAAGCCGCCGGAGTCGGTCAGGATCGGCCGGTGCCAGCCGTTGAAGTCGTGCAGCCCGCCGAACCGCGCGAACACGTCGAGCCCGGGACGCAGCCACAGGTGGAACGTGTTGCCCAGGATGATCTGCGCGCCGATGGACTCCAGTTCGCGCGGCGCCATCGTCTTGACCGCGCCATAGGTGCCCACCGGCATGAACACCGGCGTGTCGACCTGCCCGTGCGCCAGCGTCAGCCGGCCGCGCCGGGCGCGGCCGTCGCGCGCGAGCAGCTCGAACCTCATCGCAGCGGGCCTTCGCGCTCGAGCAGCATCGCGTCGCCGTAGCTGAAGAACCGGTAGCGCTGCGCGATCGCGTGGGCGTAGGCGCGCCGGATCGTGTCGGCGCCGGCGAACGCGCTGACCAGCATCAGCAGCGTCGAGCGCGGCAGGTGGAAGTTCGTCAGCAGCCGGTCGACGACCCGGAAGCGGTAGCCCGGCAGGATGAACAGGTCGGTCTCGCTCTCGACCGCGGCGGGGCAACCGTCGGGCCCGGTCGCCGCGGCCTCGAGCGCGCGCAGCGACGTGGTGCCCACGGCCACGACGCGCGCGCCGCGCGCGCGGGCCTGCGCCACGGCGTGCGCGGTGGCGGCGGGCACCGCGTAGCGCTCGGCGTGCATCGTATGCCGGCCGAGGTCCTCGTCGCGCACCGGCAGGAACGTGCCCGCGCCGACGTGCAGCGTCACGAACGCCGTGGCGATGCCGCGCGCACGCAGCCGCGCCAGCAGCGCCTCGTCCAGGTGCAGCCCCGCGGTGGGCGCGGCCACCGCGCCGGGGGAGCGGGCGTAGACCGTCTGGTAACGCGCGCGGTCGTCCGGCTCGGGATCGCGCTCGATGTACGGCGGCAGCGGCACGCGCCCGGCGCGCTCCATCACGTCCATCGCCGGGTCGTCGAATTCGACCTCGCCGAAGGCGCCGTCGCGCGACACCACGGTGGCCTGCGCCCCGTCGAAGTCCAGCCGCGAGCCGGCCGCGGGCGGGTGGCTGGCGCGCAGCATGCCGAGCACGCGATGCGCATCGACGAGACGCTCGACCAGCAGCTCGATGCGCCCGCCGCTGGCCTTGCGCCCGAGCAGCCGCGCCGGGATCACCCGCGTGTCGTTCAGGACCAGCAGGTCGCCCGGGGCGATCAGGTCAGGCAGGTCGCCGATGCGCAGGTCCTGCAGGCGGTCGGGCCCGACGCGCAGCAGGCGCGCGTCGCTGCGCCCCGGCAGCGGGTGCTGGGCGATCAGCTCCGGCGGGAGCGGGTAGTCGAAGTCGGACAGGCGCGGCGGGCAGGGCATGGGGGCACGATGATACCGTCTCGGCAAGTCCCTGATCCATATGGGATTCGAGGGAATTCGACGATGGCCTCTACAGTCCTGTGGTGGCCTGTCACAGATTCGTCATCACCTGGGAGTAGCCTGTGTTGCACTGCGCAACGCCCTGCTTGCTGCCCCGAATTCCTCCATCAACGATAGGACAATCCGCATGAAGTTCCCGACGCGAACCCTGGCTGCCCTGTACGTCACGCTGGCCGCAAGCGCGGCGAGCGCCCAGGACATTACCGGCGCCGGCGCGACCTTTCCTGCGCCCATCTACGCAAAGTGGGCCGAGGCCTACAAGGCGGCCACCGGCGCGAGCCTGAACTACCAGGCAATCGGCTCGGGCGGCGGCGTCAAGCAGATCACCGCCAAGACGGTCGACTTCGGAGCGACCGACGACCCGATGTCGGGTGAGGAACTCGCCAAGGGCGGCCTGCTTCAGTTCCCGGCCGTGATCGGCGGCGTGGTGCCGGTGGTCAACCTCGAGGGCGTGAAGCCCGGTGAAATGAAGCTGACCGGCGCCGTGCTGGCGGACATCTTCCGGGGCCAGATCAAGAACTGGAACGATCCGGCGATCGCCCAGCTCAACCCCGGCGTGAAGCTGCCCGCGACGGCCATCACGCTCGTGTACCGCTCGGACTCGTCGGGCACGACCTACGTCTTCACCGACTACCTGGCGCAGGTCTCGCCGGCGTTCAAGACCGCGCCCGGGGCCGGCAAGACGGTGAACTGGTCGACCGGAATCGGCGGCCGCGGCAACGC
>CAYGZN010000587.1:0-2141 GCA_964354355.1 uncultured Burkholderiaceae bacterium
CTGGGGCTCGGACCCGGGGTGCTCAAGGGTGCCTACGTGCAGGCGCCGCGTTACGTCGCGGACGTCGGCAAGGTGATGGACATCGAGGCGCGCATCGTGCACTGCATGATCACGCTCCAGGGCTTCAGGTTCGAGGACCTCGCGAAGGCGCCGTTCAGCACCGAGCAGCGAACCCCGGAGGTCGTGTCGCTGGTGACGTACGTGGCGGGCCAGTCGCGTGACATGAAGATCGCCGCGCCGCAGTCGAACGCCCAGGAGCGCGACGCGTACGGGCTCGGCGAGGCGATCTTCTATTTCCGTGCGGGGCCCTGGGACTTCTCCTGCGCGAGCTGCCACGGCGAGGACGGCAAGCGCATCCGGACGCAGAATCTTCCCAACTTCACCAACCCGCGCACTGCCCCGCGCGGATTCATCGGTTGGCCCGGCTATCGGATGACAGGGGGCGTGATGCACACCCTGCAATGGCGGATGAACGACTGCTTCCGTCAGCAGCGCTTCCCCGAGCCGGGCTACGTATCCGACACCGTGACTGCGCTGCTGACGTTCATGGCAGTGAACGCGAACGGGGCCGTGTACAAGGGGCCGGGGATCAAACGCTGACCGCCGCGAAGCCAGGAGACGGGTGATGAAAAGAGCGATCATTTGGGGAGCCGCGATCGCGGCCGTGGCGGTCACGGGCGGGTGCGCGACGACCAAGGACAGGGCCGCGTACGAGGCCGATGCGGCCGCGACGATCAAGCGCGACTTCCACGCGCGCGGCGCCGCGTCGATGGATCGGCTGAACCAGGACGAACTGCAGCTTGCGTGCACGAAGCATCGCGACAACCTCCCGATGGACCTCCAGAAGGGCATCGAGGAGGCTGAGCTGGCCAAGATCGTGCTGCCGGCGGACGGCCGGTTCATGGGTGACTGGAAGTCGGGGGCCCGGATCGCCGAGAGCGGCCGCGGCATGACCTGGAGCGACCCGCCCGGGGAGGCTAGTGGCGGAAGCTGCTACAACTGCCACCAGCTCTCGCCGCAGCAGACCTCCTTCGGCACCGTCGGTCCCAGCCTGCGGCAGTTCGGCAAGCTGCGCGGCTACACGCCCGAGACACAGAAGTACGCCTACCAGCGGATCTACAACTCGAAGGCATTCACGCCCTGCTCGACGATGCCGCGCTTCGGGACGTCGAAGACGCTTTCCGAGGGGCAGATCAAGGATCTGGTGGCCTACCTGCTGGATCCGGCCTCGCCGGTCAACAAGGACTGACGAACGAGCCCGCATGCAACGTCGCGAGTTCCTGCAGCTGCTGGCGCTGGGCGCGGCAGCCGGCCTGCCGCTGGATCGCGCCGCGCACGCGCAGTCCGGCGGCGCGGCGATGTACGACGTGCCGCGCTTCGGCAACGTCAGCCTGCTGCACTTCACCGACTGCCACGCGCAGCTGCTGCCGATCTACTTCCGCGAGCCCAGCGTCAACCTGGGCATCGGCGAGGCGCGCGGCAGGCCGCCGCACCTGGTCGGCGAGCACCTGCTCAAGGCATTCGGCATTCCTGCGGGCAGCGCCACCGCCCACGCCTTCACCTACCTGGATTTCGAGCGTGCCGCGCGAACCTACGGCAAGGTCGGCGGGTTCGCGCACCTGGCCACGTTGGTCAAGCGGCTGCGGGCCTCGCGGCCCGGCGCGCTGTTGCTCGACGGCGGCGACACCTGGCAGGGTTCGGCGACCGCACTGTGGAGCAAGGGCCAGGACATGATCGACGCCTGCAAGCTGATGGGCGTCGACGTGATGACCGGCCACTGGGAGTTCACCTACGGCGCCAAGCGCGTCAAGGACGTCGTCGACGGCGACTTCAAGGGCAAGATCGCGTTCGTCGCGCAGAACGTCAAGACCACCGACTTCGAGGATCCCGTCTTCGAGCCCTACACGGTGCGCCCGATCAACGGGGTGCCGGTGGCCGTGATCGGCCAGGCGTTTCCGTACACCCCGATCGCCAACCCGCGCTGGATGGTTCCCGAGTGGAGCTTCGGCGTGCAGGACGACCGCATGCAGAAGATGGTCGACGAGGTCCGCGCCCAGGGCGCGCAGGTGGTGGTCGTGCTGTCGCACAACGGCATGGACGTCGACCTGAAGATGGCCTCGCGCGTGACCGGCATCGACGCG
>CAYGZN010000588.1:0-2140 GCA_964354355.1 uncultured Burkholderiaceae bacterium
CATCGCGATGGCTGCGGTGGCCAACGCGACCGGCCTGACCCCCGCACCGCACGGACTGGCGTTCCCGGCCTGCGGTGTCGACGACCTGGCGCAACTGCTGCGCCCGGCTGGCGACGGGGGGCTGCTGCACCACCGCGGGCAGGTCGAGGTGGTGTCCAGCCTCGAGCGCGACGGCCGGCCCGTGTTTCGCGACCTGCGCTGGGGCGTGTTCGTCACGTTCGCCGCCGACAGCGACTACGTGCGTCGGTGCTTTCGCGAATACGGCCTGCTGACCGACAGGACCGGCAACTTCTCGGCCCTGTACAAGCCGTACCACCTGATCGGCCTGGAGCTCGGCATCTCGGTCGCCTCGGTGGGCCTGCGCCGGGAGCCGACCGGGGCCGCGGACGGCTGGCGGGCGGACGTCGTGGCCACCGCCAAACGCGACCTGAAGGCGGGCGAACGGCTCGACGGCGAAGGCGGATTCACGGTCTACGGCAGGCTGATGCCTGCGGCCGACTCGCTGCGGCTGGGCGGACTGCCGCTCGGCCTGGCGCACGGCGTGAAGCTGGAGCGGCCCGTCAAGGCGGGTGCGCCGGTGCGCTGGGCCGACGTCGCGCACGACGCCACGCAGCCGGCGGTGGTGTTCCGGCGCGAGATGGAACGGACCTTCTCGCGCCGGCGCTGACGGCTCACAGGCCGAGCGTCGCCACCGCGATCGTCAGCAGCCCGAGCCCGAGGTTGATCGCGACCAGGCCCCGTATCCGGGCGAGCCCGGCGGCCGCCTCTGGAAACCGCTGTGCGGCGAGCGCGCCGCGCACCGTCGGGAACACCACGTGGGCGATCACGGCGAAGACCACGGTCATCACCAGCGCGATCGCCATCATCGCGTGCCAGGCCAGCGGCGCGGCCGCGAACCCCACCTGCACCATCCGCGCCAGTCCGGTCAGCCACAGCAGCAGGATCGCCAGGCCAACCCAGCGAAAGAAGCGTGCCAGCGCGCCCACCATCAGCGCCAGGCGCTGCGGCGGCTCCAGCAGTTCGAAGGCCGCCGGCCGCAGGCAGAACTGCGCGAAGAACATCCCGCCGATCCACAGCGCGACGCTGCACAGGTGAACGAAGACGAGGGCCGACCTCATGGGGGCCGGTGCCCCTCAGATGACGCTGAACACGAACGACGTGCCCGCGAGCGACCCGTTCAGGTCGAGCAGCGTGGTGTTGCCGGCCGCGTCGGCGATGACGGCGCTGTAGGTGTGCTGCCCCGTGGCGATCGTCGGCTCCGTGAACGACAGCGTGCGCCCGCTGGTCAGGTTGCGGATGACCTGGCCGTCGCGCGAAAAGCTCAGGGTCTCACCGGACCCCAGCACCGCGTCGATCGTCAGCGTGATCGAAGGGGTCCGGTCGTTGGTGGTCTCGCCGTTCTTCACGTCGCCACGATTCGGCGACACGTTGTCGTCGACCGTGAATGAGGACAGCCTCTGCGTGTCGTAGGCCTGCGTCGCGCGCGCCGATGCCGGGTTCGTGTTCGCGCCCCGGTCGACGACGGCGTCCGCCGGAAGGTCGACGGTGATGACGCCGCTCTGCACGCCGGCCGTCGGCGTCACGACCATCGAGAAGACGACGTCGCTGGTGGCGGTCAGCGCCCCCTTGCTGCCGCCCGACACGACCACGTCGCTCGCCGTGAACCCCGAGACGGGTTCGCTGAACGTGAACGTGAACGTGACCGGCCCCGTCGCGGTGGCGCCCGGCACGTTGTCGGTCACGGTCACCGTCGGGCGCGTGGTGTCGGTGTCGAAGGCCTGAAGCACCCCGGCGGCGGCCACGCTGCGGTTGCCCGCGGCGTCGACGGCCGCAGCCGCCGGCACCGCAACGGTGAAGTCGCCGACGGCGTTGCCGGGAGGCGCGACGACCAGCGTGTACACCGCCGCACTGAGCGCCGTGAACGCGCCCTTGGTCGCGCCCGCGGACACCGAGACGTCGCTCGCATCGAAACCGGTCACGGCCTCGCTGAACGTGAACGTGAACGTGGTCGCGCCGGTTGCGACCCCGGGTGCGTTGTCGTTGATCGTCACCGTCGGCGCCACCGTGTCGGTGACGGCAGGCGGCGGTGCAGGTGCAGGTGCAGGTGCAGGTGCAGGTGCAGGTGCAGGTGCAGGTGCAG
>CAYGZN010000589.1:0-2139 GCA_964354355.1 uncultured Burkholderiaceae bacterium
TGCTGAAAGCCGCGTGCATCGCGGTCTACGCGCTGGCACTTGCCAGCCTCGCAGGCTGGCTGCCCGACGGCCTGTTCAGCCACGTGCGGACGATCGCGGCCGTCCTGCTGGCCTTGCACGCGCTGGAGCTGGTGTTCATGTTCCGGCACGTGAAGGCGTATCGCGGTTCGCTGGCCGCGAGCGTGGTGCTCACGCTGCTGTTCGGCGTGCTGCACTGGCGGCCGCTGGCCGCTGCCCGGTCCCCGGCCGACCGCGCCGACTGACACGTTGCCCAGCGTGCGCGCAATGGCTCGTGCCGGGCTGATCGTGCTGGCTTGGGTGCTGGCGCTTGCGCCCGGCGGCCGGGCCGTGGCGGCCGACCCGCCGCGCCCGAACATCGTGGTGCTGCTGGCCGACGACTGGGGCTTCACCGACGTGGGCGCCTATGGCAGCGAGATCGCGACGCCCCACCTGGACGAGTTGGCCGCACGCGGCGTCAGGTTCTCCAATTTCCACGTGAGCGCGTCGTGCTCGCCCACGCGCGCGATGCTGCTGACCGGCGTGGACAATCACCTGAACGGGGTCGGAAACATGCGGGAAACCATCCCGCGCGCGCACGTGGGCAAGCCCGGCTACCTGACCGTGCTCGACACCAACGTGGTCACGCTCGCCACCCTGCTTCGGGACAGCGGCTACCGCACCTACGCCGCAGGCAAGTGGCACGTGGGCAAGGAGCCGCACAACCTGCCCGACCAGCGCGGCTTCGACCGCTCAATCGTGCAGGGCGACAGCGGCTCGGACAACTGGGAGACGGGCAAGCGCTATCTGGACCTCACCGACCGCGTGCACTGGTACGAGGACGGCAAGCAAGCCGTCATGCCCGCCGAGTACTATTCGTCGCAGTTCTTCGTCGACCGGACGATCGAGTACATCCGCTCCGGGGCCGGTCAGGGCAAGCCGTTCTTCGCCTACGTCGCGTTCCAGGCCAACCACATCCCGGTGCAGGCACCGAAGGCGTTCGTCGACCGGTACCAGGGCCGCTACCAGGACGGCTGGACCGCGCTGCGCCATGCACGCCGCGCGAAGGCGATCGAGCTGGGGCTGATTCCGCCGAACGCACCGATGGTCACGATGGCGAGCACACGCGACTGGGACACGCTGAGCGCCCAGGACAAACGGTACGAGGCGCGCCGCATGGAGGTCTACGCCGCGATGGCCGAGGCCATGGACCACCACGTGGGCCGCCTGGTCGCGTTCCTGAAGGAGACCGGCGAATACGACAACACCGTGTTCGTCTTCCTGTCCGACAACGGGTCCGAGGCGTCCGATCCGTACGCGTACGCCACGGGCCGTCTGTGGCTCGACTGGCAGTACACGCGCGACATCGACCGCCTGGGCGGCAAGGGCGCCTACACGGTGATCGGACCGAGCTGGGCCAGCGCAGCCGCGTCGCCGCTGGCGACGTACAAGTTCTACTCGGGCGAAGGCGGCATCCGGGTACCGCTGATCGTGGCCGGCGTGCCCGGCGCACAGCGCGGCGCGATCCATCACAGCTTCACGCACGTCAACGACGTGCTGCCGACCCTGCTCGAACTGGCAAAGGTCCAGCGACCCGGCGACACGTACCAGGGCCGCCCCATCGCGCCCCCGACCGGCACCAGCCTCGTGCCCGCGCTGCGGGCAGAGGCCGCGCGCGTGCACGCACCGGACGAGGCGATCGGTTACGAACTGTCGGGCAACCAGGCCCTGTTCAAGGGTGACCTCAAGCTGCTGAAAGTCATCCCGCCGATCGGCGACGGCCAATGGCACCTCTACGACATCCGCAACGATCCGGGCGAGACCATGGACCTGCAGCACGCGATGCCGGATGCTTTCAGGGACATGCAGGCGGACTACGCGGCCTACGCCCGCGCGCACGGCGTGCTGCCGATGCCGGTCGACTACGAGCCGACCCGCCAGGTCCTGATCAATGCGCTGGTCAACGTCTACGTCCCCCGGTTCGGGGGCCCCGTGCTGGCCCTGCTGGCCGCATTGGCGGCGATCGCTGTTGCGGTATCCCTGCGCCGGCGCAAACGCGCACGATGAGCACGCGGGGCGCGCCGGCGGGGCGCGCGGGCGAGATCCGCCTGCGGACGGATTCGACGACCGCTTTGACGCGGC
>CAYGZN010000590.1:0-2137 GCA_964354355.1 uncultured Burkholderiaceae bacterium
GGCCCTGCTCGATCAGCTCGGACACGAACGTGGTGTTCAGCAGGATCTCGACGGCCGGGATCCGCTCGCCCGCCGTCGCGCGGATCAGCCGCTGCGAGATCACGCACTTGAGCGTCGAGGCCAGGTCCGACAGCAGCACGCGCCGGTTCTCGGGCGTGTAGAACGACACGATCCGGTTCAGCGCGTGGCTCGAGTTGTTGGCGTGCAGCGTGGCCAGCACCAGGTGGCCCGACTGCGCATACGCGATCGCGGCACTCATCGTCTCGGTGTCGCGGATCTCGCCGATGAACAGGCAGTCGGGCGCCTGGCGCAGCGCGTTCTTCAGCGCAACCTGCAGCGACACCGCGTCGGTGCCGATCTGGCGCTGGTTCACGATCGAGCGCTTGTTGCGGAACGTGTACTCGATCGGGTCCTCGAGCGTGAGGATGTGCCCGCCGCGCTGGCCGTTGCGGTGGTCGATCATCGCCGCCAGCGTGGTCGTCTTGCCGGAGCCGGTCGCACCGACCACCAGGATCAGCCCGCGCTTCTCCATGATGAGCTCGCTGAGCACCGGCGGCAGGTTCAGGTTCTCGAGTTGCGGCACGTCGCCCGGGATGTAGCGCACGACGGCCGCGGCGGTGCCGCGCTGGCGGAACAGCGAGAAGCGGAAGCTGCCGACGTTGCGCAGCCCGTAGCCGAAGTTCAGTTCGCTCTCGTCCTGGAATTGGCTCCACTGCCGGTCGGTCAGCACCTCGCGCAGCAGGGTCTCGACGGCCGCCGGATCCAGCCGCTGCTGGTTCACCGGCACCGCCGTGCCGTTGATCTTGATCGTCACGGGCGCGCCGGCGGAGACGAACAGGTCCGAGGCCTTCTTTTCGGCCATCAGGGCCAGCAGTCGATCCATCGCCATCGCTTGTCGCTCCTGGGCGCCGTGGCGCCGTGTTGGGGGCCGTGCAGCGGAGGATTCCGCCGTGCCGGCTCAGTCCCCGCGCAGCAGTTCGTTGATGCCGGTCTTGGCGCGGGTCTGCGCGTCGACCCGCTTGACGATCACCGCGCAATACAGGTTCACCTTGCCGTCGCCCGAAGGCAGGCTGCCGGGCACGACGACCGAGCCCGACGGCACCCGGCCGTACAGCACCTGGCCGCTTTCCCGGTCGTAGATCTTGGTCGACTGGCCGATGAACACGCCCATCGAGATCACCGCGTTTTCTTCCACGATCACGCCTTCCACCACCTCCGAGCGCGCCCCGATGAAACAGTTGTCCTCGATGATCGTCGGGTTGGCCTGCAGCGGCTCGAGCACGCCGCCGATGCCGACGCCGCCCGACAGGTGCACGTTGCGGCCGATCTGTGCGCACGACCCGACCGTTGCCCAGGTGTCGACCATCGTGCCTTCGTCGACGTAGGCCCCGATGTTCACGTACGAGGGCATCAGCACGACGTTCCGGCCGATGAAGCTGCCGCGCCGGGCGACTGCCGGCGGCACGACCCGAAAGCCGCCGGCGGCGAACTCGGCGGCCGACCAGCCCTCGAACTTGGTCGGCACTTTGTCGAAATACTGCAGATCGCCCCCCTTGACGGGGCGGTTGTCTTCGAGGCGAAACGACAGCAGCACGGCCTTCTTGATCCACTGGTGGGTCAGCCACTGGCCGTCGCGCTTGTCGGCCACTCGCAGCCGGCCGGCGTTGAGCTCGCCGATCACGTGGTCGACGGCCTGGCGGACCGGCGCGGGCGCGCCCTGGGGGGTCAGCTCGGCGCGCTGGTCCCACGCCTGTTCGATGGTCTTCTGAAGGGGGCTCATGCTCGGTCGTCGCTTCGGTGCTCGGCGGTGAAGGTGCGGATTCGTCGGGCGGCCTCGAGGCAGGACGCCAGGTCGTCGACCAGCGCGAGGCGAACAAAGCCGCTCCCGGGGTTGATCCCCTGGACGCTGCGCCCCAGATAGCTGCCGGGCAGGACGAGCACATTATATTGGGCATACAGCGCGCGGGCGAACGCGGCGTCGTCGCCGCCGGGCACGCGCGCCCACAGGAAGAAGCCGCCTTCCGGCACCCCCGTCTGCCGCGCCTCGGCCACCACGGGGGTCACCGCGGCGAACTTCTCGCCGTCCAGCCGCCGGTTCTCGACCCCGTGCGCCTCGTCGCACCAGGCGGCCCGCGAC
>CAYGZN010000591.1:0-2135 GCA_964354355.1 uncultured Burkholderiaceae bacterium
GACGCCGCGAGCCTCGACGAACTGCTGTCGGGCTGGCGGCTGCGCTCGATCGTGCGCAAGTACTCGGACCACATCTCGCTGCCGATCCGCATGCACAAGGAGCGCTGGGACGCCGACAAGAGCGAGCAGGTCGTCACCGACGAGTGGGAGACGGTGAACCAGGCGAGCGCGCTGTGGAGCCGGCCGCGCAGCGAGATCACCGACGAGCAGTACCGCGAGTTCTACCAGCACCTGAGCAGCGACCCCGAGGCGCCGCTGGCGTGGACCCACAACCGCGTCGAGGGCCGCACCGAGTACACGCAGCTGCTGTTCGTGCCGCCGCACGCGCCGTTCGACCTGTGGGACCGTCAGCATCGGCGCGGCATCCGTCTGTACGTGCGGCGCGTCTTCATCATGGACGACGCCGAGCAGCTGATGCCGGCGTACCTGCGCTTCGTCAAGGGCGTCGTCGACTCGGCCGACCTGCCGCTGAACGTGTCGCGCGAGATCCTGCAGGAGAGCCGCGACGTGCGGGCGATCCGCGAGGGCTGCACCAAGCGCGTGCTGTCGATGCTCGAGGACCTGGCGCAGAACAAGGCCGAGCAGTATGCGAGCTTCTGGAAGGAGTTCGGGCAGGTGCTCAAGGAGGGCATCGGCGAGGACACGGGCAACCAGGAGCGCATCGCGAAGCTGCTGCGCTTTGCGTCGACCGCGACCGGCAGCGGCGAGCAGACGCTGTCGCTGGCCGACTACGCCGGCCGCATGAAGCCCGGCCAGGACAAGATCTACTACGTGACGGCCGACAACGAGGCCGCGGCGCGCAGCAGCCCGCACCTGGAGGTGTTCCGCAAGAAGGACGTGGAAGTGCTGCTGCTGACCGACCGCGTCGACGAGTGGATGCTGTCGTTCCTGCACGAGTTCGACGGCAAGGCGCTGGTGTCGGTCGCGCGTGGCGGGCTGGACCTGGGCGACCTGCAGGACGCCGAGGAGAAGCACAAGGCCGAGGAGGTCGCCAAGGAGTTCGGCGAGATGACGGCGCGCATCCGGGCGGCCCTGGGCGAGCGGGTCAAGGACGTGCGGGTCACGCACCGGCTGACCGACTCGCCGTCCTGCCTGGTCTCGGACGAAGGCGAGATCAGCGGCAACCTCGAGCGCCTGCTGCGC
This sequence comes from uncultured Burkholderiaceae bacterium, assembly GCA_964354355.1. Classification (GTDB taxonomy): domain Bacteria; phylum Pseudomonadota; class Gammaproteobacteria; order Burkholderiales; family Burkholderiaceae_E; genus CAYGZN01. The sequence goes on from CAYGZN010000591.1 coordinate 1,144, forward strand.
CAGGCCGGCCAGAAGGCGCCCGACCGCAAGCCGATCCTCGAGGTCAATCCCGCCCATCCGCTGGTCGCGCGGCTCAAGGCCGAGACGGGTGACTTCGACGGCTGGGCGCGGCTGCTGTTCGACCAGGCGCTGCTTGCCGAAGGCGGCCACCTCGACGACCCGGCGGAGTTCGTCAAGCGGCTCAACGGGATGCTGCTCGCGCTGTCGCTGCGTTGAGCGCGGCCGACCGCGTGGTGGGCGCGCGCGGCCCCGCGCTGCTGGCCGGCCTGCCGGCGGTGGTCGGCGCCGCGCCGCGCCTGCTGATCCTGGGCAGCTTTCCGGGCGAGGCCTCGCTGGCGCAGGCGCGCTACTACGCGCATCCGCGCAACCAGTTCTGGTCGATCCTGGCGCGGCTGCTCGACGAGCCTCTGGCCGAGCTGGCCTACCGCTCGCGGCTGGCGCGCCTGAAGGCCCGGCGCATCGCGCTGTGGGACGTGCTGGGCGCGTGCCGGCGCGAGGGCAGCCTGGACTCGGCGATCCGCGACGCCCAGGCCAACGGCCTCGAGGCGCTGCTGGCCCGGGCCCCGAGCCTCGCGGCCGTCGCGTTCAACGGTGCGACCGCCGCGCGCAGCGAGCCGTTCTTCGCCGCGCGCGGCTGCCGGACCTACCGGATGCCGTCGACCAGCCCGGCGCACGCCGCGCTGTCGTTCGAGCAGAAGCTGGCGCGCTGGCGCAAGCTGTGCGCGGACGGCTGGATCGGACGGTGAAGCGCCGCGGTTCGCGGGACGAGGGCGCGGGACCGCCGATCACGCTGTCCGAGGAGGCGGGCGTGCGCTACCTGCATTTCGACAGTCCCTGGGTGCAGGGCGCGATGCGACTGTCGCGCCCCGACGCGCTGGAACTGGACTACGTGCGGCACATGATGAGCTGGCTGCTGTTCATGGAGCCGCCGGCGCGCATCCTGCAGCTCGGCCTGGGCGCCGCGGCGCTGACCAAGTTCTGCCACCGCAGCT
>CAYGZN010000592.1:0-2133 GCA_964354355.1 uncultured Burkholderiaceae bacterium
AAGCTCGGCGACAAGGTGTCCGAGGGCAGCGTGATCGGCACCATCGAGGCGGACGCCGCAGTGGCACCGGCCAGTGCGGCGACGGCACCGGCCAGTGCGGCGACGGCAGGTGCCAGCCCGTCCGCGGCGTCCGTGCCCGCGGTGCCGTCCGCGCCGTCCGTGCCGGTTGCCGCGACGCCGGCTGCGGCGGGCATGCGTGCGCCGCCGGTGACGCCGGTGGGCGACGGCGCCAGCGCGGTCGTGAAGCCGCACGCGTCGCCGTCGGTGCGCAAGTTCGCGCGCGAACTCGGCGTGGACCTGGTGCAGGTCCGCGGCAGCGGACCCAAGCTGCGGGTCACGCACGACGACGTGCGCGACTACGTGAAGGGCGTCGTGTCGCAGGCCGCAGCCGGCGGGTCCGCGGCGGCCGCGCCCGCGACCGAGGGCGGCGCGGGTCTGGGGCTGCTGCCGTGGCCGAAGGTCGACTTCGCCAAGTTCGGCCCGATCGAGGCCAGGCCGCTGGCGCGCATCAAGAAGCTGTCGGCGGCCAACCTGCACCGCAACTGGGTGATGATTCCGCACGTCACCAACAACGACGAGGCCGACATCACCGAACTGGAGGCATTCCGGCTCCAGCTGAACAGGGAGAACGAAAAGGCGGGCGTGAAGCTGACCATGCTCGCGTTCCTGATCAAGGCCTGCGTCAACGCGCTGAAGAAGTACCCGGAGTTCAACGCGTCGCTGGAAGGCGACGCGCTGGTCTACAAGCGCTACTGGCACGTCGGCTTCGCGGCCGACACGCCAAACGGCCTGGTCGTGCCCGTCGTTCGCGAGGCCGATCGCAAGGGGCTGGTCGAGATCGCGCAGGAGACTTCGGAGCTGGCGAAGAAGGCGCGCGACGGCAAGCTTTCGCCCACCGACATGCAGGGTGGCACGTTCTCGATCTCGAGCCTGGGGGGCATCGGCGGCACGTCGTTCTCGCCGATCATCAACGCGCCCGAGGTCGCCATCCTGGGCGTGTCGCGCAGCGCCATGCGCCCGGTTTGGGACGGCACGCAGTTCGCGCCGCGGCTGATGCTGCCGCTGTCGCTGTCGTACGACCACCGCGTGATCGACGGTGCGGCGGCAGCGCGCTTCAACGCGCACCTGGCGGCGCTGCTGGCCGACTATCGGCGGATGATGCTTTGACCACCATCGTCGTGGTCAGGAAGAACGGCCGGATCGCGATCGGGGCCGATGCGCTGGTGACATTCGGCGAGACACGGCTGCCGGGCGCGTACGAGGCCAACGACAAGATCATCCAGGTCGGCGACTCGTACGTCGGGCTGGCCGGCACGACCGCGCACTTCGAGGTGTTCCGCCGGGTGCTGGCAGGCATGGACACGCCGCGGCTGCACTCGCGCCACGAGGTCTTCGAGACCTTCCTGCGGGCGCACCAGGTGCTCAAGGAACAGTACTTCCTGAATCCCAAGGAAGACGAGGACGACCCGTACGAGAGCTCGCAGATCACCGCGCTGATTGCCAACCCCAGCGGCATCTACGGCGTGTACTCGTACCGCGAAGTGTTCAGCTTCGAGCGCTTCTGGGCGATCGGCTCCGGGCGCAGTTTCGCGCTGGGCGCGATGTATGCGACCTATCGCAGCGCGCGCAGCGCGCGGGCGATTGCCGGCATCGGCATCGACGCGGGCAACGAGTTCGACAAGAGCTCCGCGGGCCCGAACCGCATCTTCGACTTCGAGACCACCCAGTAGTCAGGACGACCCGACCATGGCAGCGACCGAAATCTACGTGCCCGACATCGGCGACTTCAAGGACGTCGAGGTGATCGAACTGCTGGTCAAGCCGGGCGACGTGGTGCGCGCCGAGCAGAGCCTGCTGACGGTGGAGTCGGACAAGGCGTCGATGGAGATCCCCAGCCCGGCCGCGGGGCGGATCGTCGAGCTCAAGGTCGGCCTCGGCGACAAGGTGTCGCAGGGCACGCTGATCGCGATGCTGGAAGCGGTCACGGGCGCGCCGGCGGTGGCGGCGGGTTCGGTGTCGGCTGGGAGCGCAACGGCCCCGGGCGCATCGACATCGCCGGCGTCGGCGGCGTCGGCGTCGGCGGCGGCGTCGCCCCCTTCGGCCGCCGCGCGGGCAGCCGTGACCGGGCCGGGC
>CAYGZN010000593.1:0-2132 GCA_964354355.1 uncultured Burkholderiaceae bacterium
CAGGATCGCCACGGTCAGGCCTCCTGCCCGCGCGCCGGCACCGCCGCGCGCTGCTGCGCCGAGTGCCCGACGCCCGCGCGATTGACCCCGGGCAGGTCGATCGTGCGATCGAACAGCGGCGCGAGCGACCGGTCGTGACTGACGAACAGCAACGACGTGCCCTCGGCGTCGCACTGCTGGAACAGCAACCCGACGAAGGCGGCGCGCATGTCCGCGTCGAGCGACGAAGTCGGCTCGTCGGCGACGACGACCTCGGGCGAACCGATCAGCGCGCGCGCGGCGGCTACCCGCTGCTGCTGCCCGACGCTGAGCGCGGTCACGGGCCGGTCGATCACGTCGGCCCCGGCCATCCCGAGTTCGCCCAGCAGCGCGATCGCCGCGTCGCGCAGGCTGGCGCCGCGGCCCGCCGCGCGGGCGCGCCGGCGCGGCGAAAAACGGCACGGCAGCGTCACGTTGTCGATGACGGACAGGTAGGGCACCAGGTTGAACAGCTGGAACACGAAGCCGATGTGGTCCGCCCGGAAGCGGTCGCGTGCGGCGGCACCCAGGCGATCGATGCGCGTGCCCAGCACCGACACGGCGCCCCCGACCGGGAGCACGACCCCCGCGACCAGGTTCAGCAGCGTGGTCTTGCCGCTGCCGCTCGGTCCGGCCAGGAACACCCGCTCGCCGCGCGCCACCTCCAGCCGCTCGACGTCGAGCACCGGCGCGGCGCCAGGCCACGCGAACACGACCCCGTCCAGGTCGATGACGGGCGCGTCCGTGCGTTGCGCCACCGTGCGGGTCAAGGCGCCGACAACCCCAGCCGCGCCTTGTCGCGCGAGAGCACCTGCGAGCGCTGCCCGGTGGCCGTCGCGACCTGTGCGTCGATGCGACGCATCCGCGGGAAGGCCGCGAAGATCGTCGTGTCGATCTGGCGCAGCTTCGAGGCGTCCTCGCACGTCCACTTCGCGGCCAGGCCGAACTCGCCGTGGTCCTGCCCCGCCGGCGCGGCACCCTTGGCGGGCGCGCCCGGTGCTGCCGGTGCTGCGGGCGGCAGCGTCGCAGGCTCCAGGTCGTTGGACACGGCCGCCTCGAGCAGGCGACACCGGGCCTCGGCGCTGGGCTGGAACAGCTTGTCGGCGGACTTCAGGGTCGCGGTGGCCCGGGCGACCGCGTCCTTCTGTCGCGCATCGCGCGGCGCGTGCTCGAAGCCGACCACGTCCTCGGCGGGCGACTCGAGCCGCAGCGTGAGCTCGCGGCCGTCGACGGCCACTTCGAGCCTGGACACACCGTGCGCGTGGGTGCCGTGCTGGCGTCGGGCGCCCTGCGCATCGGCGTGCGCATGCCAGAAGAGCGCCGCGACGGTCACGGCGCATGCCAGTGGTGCCAGCGGTGCCAGCGGTGCGAGCCGTGACGGCAGGCGCCGGACCGAGGCCAGCGCAGCCCGGGTCATTGCTTGTAGGGCTCGATCTTCTCGGCCCTCATGGCGTAACCGGTCTGGACGCCCGCGCTGCCGTCCACGAGCGTGAGGTCGTGGCTGCCCGAGGAGACCGACATCCGGCCCACGACCCACACCGGGTCGAACATCGCGTTCACCGCATAGCCGGCGTCCGTGCGCACGTGGACGATCTGGTTGGGCGGCGGCGGCGGCACGTGCACGCAGGCGCCCACGACCGGCACCAGCAGGAACTCGCGGACCTTGCCGCCGGCGGTGTCCAGCGGCAGCAGGAAGCCCGGCAGGCGCACGCGCTGGCCGTCGAGCTCGCGCACCGGGGTCTCGGACAGCAGCTGCCGCTGGCGCTCGTACTGTTTGATCTGATCGAGCAGCGGGCGCATGTCCGCGAAGTTCTCCTTCAGCAGACGCTGGGTGTCGGGGGGCAGGGACGTCGCCTCGAGCTGCCGGCCCTTGAGCAGCGCCTGCAGGTCCTGCTGCGTTCGAGCCGCCCGCAGCCGCTCCAGCTTGGCCGGCGCCAGGCCGGCCGTCGGATCGGGGATCTGCACGGGCGGCACCAGGTCGCGCCAGTTGATCGAGCGCGCATCGTCGGCCTGGACGGCTGCCGACGCGCCCAGCAGCGCGGCGGCCGTCAGCAGCCACGGGGCGAGGGCCTTTCGCAGATCGAAGCGCATGGTTCTCCTGACTGGGGTGCGCC
>CAYGZN010000594.1:0-2130 GCA_964354355.1 uncultured Burkholderiaceae bacterium
CCTCGGGCGCTACGACGACCTGCTGATGCGCGACCCGGCCGACGCGCCGGCGGCGGACTGGCTGGTGATGGAGAGCACGTACGGCGACCGTCTGCACGAGGGCCCGGACGCGTCGCAGATGCTGGCCGAGACGATCCGGCGCACGGTCGCGCGCGGCGGGTCGGTGGTGATCCCGGCGTTCGCGGTCGGTCGCGCCCAGCTGCTGCTGCACGTGATCGCCCGCCTCAAGCGCAGCGCGCGGATCCCGGACGTGCCGGTCTTCCTGAACAGCCCGATGGCGGTCGACACGACCGCCCTGTACCGGCGCTTCGCGCGCGGCCACCGCCTGGACGAGGACGAGCTGCGCGCGATGGGGGCCGTCGCGCAGATGGTGCGCAGCGTGGAGGAATCGAAGGCGCTGAACCGGGTGAAGTACCCGTGCGTGATCATTTCCGCCAGCGGCATGGCCACCGGCGGGCGGGTGCTGCACCACCTGGAGGCGCTCGGCCCCGATGAGCGCAACACGATCGTGCTGGCCGGCTACCAGGCCGCCGGCACGCGCGGCGCCGACCTGCAGGCCGGCAAGCGTACGCTGCGCATGCACGGGGCCGACCACCCGATCCGCGCCGAGGTCGTGTCGCTGTCGGGCCTGTCTGCGCACGCGGACGCCGACGGGCTGGTGCGCTGGGCGCGAACGATGCCGCGCCGGCCGCGCCGCGCGTGGCTCACGCACGGCGAGCCGCCGGCCGCGACCGCGCTGGCCGGGCGGCTGCGCGGCGAACTGGGCTGGGACGTCGAGGTGGCCGAGCACGGGCGCGCGGTTCGCCTGCAGGGGTGACGCGCGCCGCGCGGCGCGTGGCCCGCCGTCACCGGAAGAAGATCGTCGCCAGGCCCAGGAAGATGAAGAACCCCATGCTGTCGGTCGAGAACGTCAGCAGCACCGACGAGCCCATGGCCGGATCGCGACCCCAGCGGTGCAGCAGCAGCGGCACCGTCATGCCGATCACGGCGCCCAGCAGCAGGTTCAGCATCATCGCCAGCGTCATCGTGATGCCCAGCGTGACCCCCTGCGCGGTGTCTCGGTAGAGGAACCACGCGAACGCGCCGGCGATGCCGCCCCACACCAGGCCGTTGAGCAGCGCGATCAGCAGCTCCTTGCGGAACAGGCGCTGGGTATTGCCCTGGGTGACCTGGCCCAGCGCCATCGAGCGGATGAACAGCGTCATCGTCTGGTTGCCCGAATTGCCGGCGATGCCCGCGACGATCGGCATCAGCGCCGCCAGCGCGACGACCTTCTCGATCGTTCCCTCGAACGCGCCGATCACCCGCGACGCGAAGAACGCCGTGCACAGGTTGACGGCCAGCCACAGCCAGCGGTTGCGCGCCGAGTTCCAGATCGACGCGAACAGGTCCTCCTCCTCGCGCAGGCCGGCCGCCGACAGCACGTCGGACTCGCTCTCCTCGCGGATCACGTCGACGACCTCGGCGACGGTGAGCCGCCCGATCAGCCGGCCGCGCGGGTCGATCACCGGGGCCGAGACCAGGTCGTAGCGCTCGAACGCCTGGGCGGCCTCGCCGGCGTCGTCCAGCGCCTGCAGCGTGAGCAGGTCGTGCTTCATCACGTCCACGACCATCGCCTCGGGCTCGTTGATCAGCAGCCGGTCCAGCGGCAGCGTCCCCTTGAGCACGTCGTGGCGGTCGACCACGAACACCTGGTCGGTGTGGTCGGGCAGCTCGTCGAAGCGGCGCAGGTAGCGCAGCACGACCTCGAGCGACACGTCCTCGCGCACCGTGACCAGCTCGAAGTCCATCCGCGCGCCGACCGACTCGTCGGGGTACGACATCGCCGCGCGCAGCTGCTCGCGCTCCTCGGGCGTCAGCTGGCGACGGACCTGTTCGACGACGTCGTCGGGCAGGTCGTCGGCGATCTCGGCCAGGTCGTCGGTGTCCAGCGTCCCGGCGGCCGCGACCAGCTCGTCGCGGTCCATCGACGCGATCAGCGTCTCGCGGACCGCGTCGGACACCTCGAGCAGGATCTCGCCGTCGCGCTCGGCCTTGACGAGGTCCCAGACGATCAGCCGCTGGTCGCGCGGCAGCGCCTCGAGCAGGTAGGCCACGTCGGCCGGATGCAGCCGCTCCAGGCGCGCGCGC
>CAYGZN010000595.1:0-2127 GCA_964354355.1 uncultured Burkholderiaceae bacterium
GTAGCCGCGGTGGGTCGCGAGGTCGAACGCAACGCTGACCCCCTGGCCGCCGGCGGCCAGGGCCTTGCGGTAGAAGTCGTTCGAGGCCTCGGCGGTCGAGAAGCCCGCGTACTGGCGGATCGTCCAGGGCCGCACCGCGTACATCGTGGCCTGCGGGCCGCGCACGAAGGGTGCGATGCCCGGCAGCGTGTCGGCGTGGGGCAGGCGGGCGATGTCGGCGGCGGTGTACAGCGGCTTGACGACGATGCCCTCGGGCGTCACCCAGTTCAGCGCGTCCAGGTCGCCGCCCGGCGCGGACTTCTGCGCCAGCGCGCGCCAGGCCGCCAGCGACGCGGCGTCCAGCGGTTTGTTCTCAGGCATCTTCGTGCTCCCTGCGTGTCCCGAACTATAGCGCCGCCCGGTCCGCTCAGGACTCGGGGTGCCAGCGCGGCCTGCGCTTCTCGAGGAACGACGCAATGCCCTCCCGGCCCTCGTCGCCGGCGCGCGCCGCCGCGATGCGCGCAGCGGTGTCGCGGGCCAACGCCTCGTCGATCGGGCGGCCCGTCATGTCCCGGATCAGCCGCTTGGTGTCGGCGAGCGCACGCGGGCCCGCCTGCAGCAGCGCGCCCAGCATCGCGTTGACGGTGCCGTCGAGCTCGTCGCCGGCGGCGATCTCCTGCACCATGCCGATCCGGTAGGCTTCGGCGGCGTCGAACACTTCGGCGCTCAGGAAGTAGCGGCTGGCCGCGCGCGCGCCCATCGCCCGGATCACGTAGGGGCTGATCATCGCGGGGATCAGGCCGATGCGGACCTCGGTCAGGCAGAACGTCGCCTCGTGGGCGGCCACCGCGATGTCGCACGCGGTCACCAGGCCCAGGCCGCCCGCAAACGCCGGGCCGTGCACCCGCGCCAGCGTCGGCTTGGGGTTCTCGGCGATCAGCCGCAGCAGCTGCGCGAGCCTGAGCGAGTCGGCCTCGTTCTCGGCCGGCGTGTAGGCGGCGGCCTGCTTCATCCAGTTCAGGTCGGCACCGGCGCAGAAGGCCTTGCCCCGGCCGGCCAGCACGATCGCGCGCACGTCCGGGTCCTCGCCGGCGGCCGTCACGGCGTCGCTCAGCTCGGCGATCAGCTGCGCGTTCAGCGCGTTGCGCACGTCCGGCCGGTTCATCCAAATGACGGCCACGCCCTGCTGCAGGTGCGTCTCGAGGGTCTGGTAGCTCATGGTCGCGGTTCCGTTCACATCCGGAAGATGCCGAACTTCGTGTCGGGGATCGGCATGTTCAGGCTGGCCGACAAGGCCAGCGCCAGCACCCGGCGCGTGTCGGCCGGGTCGATCACACCGTCGTCCCACAGTCGGGCGCTGGCGTAGTACGGGTGGCCCTGGTGCTCGTACTGGGCCAGCAGCGGCGCCTTGAACGCGTGCTCGTCCTGCGCGCTCCAGCTGCCCCCGCGCGACTCGATGCCGTCGCGCCGAACCGTGGCCAGCACCGACGCGGCCTGCTCGCCGCCCATCACGCTGATGCGCGCGTTCGGCCACATCCACAGGAATCGCGGCGCGTAGGCGCGCCCGCACATGCCGTAGTTCCCCGCCCCGAACGAGCCGCCGATGATCACCGTGAACTTGGGCACCTGCGCGGTCGCCACGGCGGTGACCATCTTGGCGCCGTTGCGCGCGATGCCCTCGTTCTCGTACTTGCGCCCGACCATGAAGCCGCTGATGTTCTGCAGGAACAGCAGCGGGATCCTGCGCTGGCAGCACAGCTCGATGAAGTGGGCCGCCTTGAGCGCCGACTCCGAGAACAGGATGCCGTTGTTCGCGATGATGCCGATCGGCATGCCGTGGATCCGCGCGAAGCCGGTGACGAGCGTCGTGGCGTAGCGGGCCTTCCACTCGTCGAGCCCGGACCCGTCGACGATGCGCGCGATCACCTCGCGCACGTCGTAGGGCTTTCGCGTGTCGGTCGGCAGGATGCCGTACAGCTCGCGCGGGTCGTAGGCCGGCGCCACGGGTTCGCGCACGTCGAGCTGCTGCGGCTTGCGCCAGTTCAGGTTGCCGACGATGCGCCGCGCGAGCGCCAGCGCGTGCGCGTCGTCCTGGGCCAGCCAGTCCGACACGCCCGAGAGCCGCGTGTGCACGTCGCCGCCGCCCAG